>CAJTRC010000052.1 GCA_910578365.1 uncultured Muribaculaceae bacterium | reverse complement strand
ACGGGCAGCTTGTCCTCTGGGATTAACAACACCAAACTGTACAAATAAATCAGGCGACCTTGAAAGGCCGCCCAATACTCTATGTTGTCTTTTGCTTGGTTGAAAATCATAAAGTTCTTATCCCGAACTCGCGTTAATAGCCTTCGGCACCGGCGGGTATCGAGTCGACGCGGAGACATTCGTCGTAGGCCACTCCGCGCTCCTCGAACTGCTGGCGCAGGCCGTAGGTCAGGGGCGTTACCTCCACCGTCCGGCCGCGGCTGAACACATAGTCCATAAAAAGCGTGTACGAAAGGCGCGGATACAGCGATGCCGCCAGCGAAGCCGCACCGTTGAGCAGGGCGCACGCGGTCAGGGCGAGGGCCACCGCACGTACGGCCCGCCGGCGGATAAAAGGACGGCGCAAGGCCAGCACCGGCGGCAGCATAGTCAGCAGCCACAGAAAGGGTATATAACGCGCCCACCAGCTCTGCTCGAAGCAGAAGGCCATGGCCAGCACATAGACATACAAGGCCCACCAGCGCAGCCGCGCCCTGCTCATAACCATCAGCGCCAGGCCCAGCGCCAGCATCGGCACCATGAAAATCCCGAAGCCATTCACACGCATGTCCGACGAATATGCGCGGGCAAGGCTGCCCGGAGTCACACCTCCGTTGAGCAGCGCCCAGGACGTGTCGCCCACCGACAACAGCGATTTGAAAAAGTTGCCGAAGCGGTTGCCGCCCACGTACATGGCCGGGGTGTTGCCGGTCATGATGTCAATATCGGCCGATGCTCCGCCCAGGGGGTATACTATGCTGCCGTACTCCAGGGTATTGATTACATAGGGGTTGTAGCCCAGCAGACACAGACCCGCCACCAGGGCGGCAATCACAGTCAGTGAGCCGCGCAGCAGGGTGTCGCGGCGGCCGTACAGCAGGCACCATACGGCAAAGAACAGACACTCCAGCCCTATATAGAAACCGTGTGTGAACTTGGTGTTTATGGCTATGGCCACAATGACGAACACAATCAGATAGGGCAGCCGAGAGAGCGGGCGCTGCCACATGATTATGAACGAGGAGGCTAAAATAAGTGTTTCCAACCACAGCGCATAGTCGTTGAGCGCCGAAAACAGCTGCCCGGTCAGCACCGGATTGCACAGGGCCACAAGCAGAACCGCCAGACGCCATTTCGGCTGCGTGGCCGGCATGCACAGGCCCAGGGCATGCCAGACGATGGCAGCAGCCGAGAACGTGAAAATCAAGTTCACGCAGCGCACGGTCTGCAGATTGCCTGTGAACGACAGCACCGCCGCCTGCATCAGTTCCAGCGCCTTGGCATAGTGCATTGACCATACCGAGTCGTTCCAGGCATACTGGCTGAACGGATTCCAGCCGCGGTCAATCATCACCACTGTATTGTAGTGGTAGCCCACGCTGTCGAAGGCGGTGTCGTAGAGCAGCATGCACAGTACAGCCGATACCAGCCCAACGGCGGCCGACACTGCCAGCGCCACATAGCTGCATCGACGCAGGCCGCCTGCGGCCAGACACAGCCCCGCCGACAGCACAAAGGCCACCGGCAGAACCCAGCCGCCGGACCGTATATTTACGGCAAAACAAACACACTCCGTCAGAAACAGAGCGAACAGAAAGCCCAGCGAGGTCACGCCGGCCAGCAGGGCCCGGCTGTCAGTATGCTGTAATTTCATATTTTCCTGATTTTCGGCTGACAATATAAGCTTTGTCACAGAATTCGAGCAGCGGTATATCATCGGGCAGGTTGCCGTAGCCGCTCAGCTCACAGTCCGATTCCGGCATATACTGCGCGATATACTGCCGCAGACGCCTGACCTTCTCCCGGCCCTTGCAGTTGTGCCCCGCAAAGCCGCACACCCTGCCCTGCCGGTCATAGGCCAGTTCGGTGGCTATGACTGCCTTTACGCCGTATCTTACGGCCCAGGGCTCAATCATCAGGCGCAGCGAGGCACTGACTATTATGGCCTCGTCGGCCTGCCGCAGCAGTTCCATAACCCGTGGCAGGAGCATTTTGTCGATTTCGGGCACAAAACTGTAACAGAGGCGGCTAAACTCCCGGCCCGGCAGGGGACGCAGGAAGCGCACCATTATCTTTTCTTTCAGCTTGCTTTTGTCGCCCAGGCCGACGGCGGCGAGTGCAAGCCGGAACACGAACGGCAACAGCCGCAGGGCAAAAGCCACTGGCTTACGGCCCGAAATGTGGTAAAGGAAGTGGAAGAAACTGTCACCACGGATAATAGTGCCGTCGAAGTCGAACACACTTACCTGCCTGCGAGCCATAATGTTACGAATATTACAATATAAATCAGTATGCACCACAGGATTACACTGTCGCGGAACAGTATGGCGCTGTGACGTCCGCCGCGATTGTCGACCAGGCATATCTGCATATAGCGCAATATGCCTATGGTCACGGGTATGGCCGTGATGTAAAAATAGTCGGATGTGATAGTCTTCGACGGCGAAGGCAACACGGTGTATATAATATAGACAACTATGGTACAGGCCCCGAGAGCCACCATCGAGGCATCGATAAAGCGCGGAGTGTATATGCCGCCCGAGGCATAGGCGGCGTCCTCGCGGCGCTTGCCCATAACCAGAAAGAGCGACAGCAGAAAGGTAACCATCACTATCCAGGCCGAGGCCGTACAGCCCGCGGCGATACTGCCGGCAAAGATTCGCAGCACAAAGCCGATGGCCACTATCGATATATCAATCAGCGGCTTGCGCTTAAGCCACAGACTGTACATGATGTTGATGCACAGATAGGCCAACAGCACCCATACAAGCGCCGGCCGGCCTATGACCGCCGCCAACGACAGCGACAGCAGCAAAAGCAGCACGGCCACCACAGCGGCCACGCCCTTGCTGACCTGCCCCGAGGCTATGGGGCGCAGTTTTTTGTAGGGGTGCCGGCGGTCGGCCTCGGCATCGCGTATATCGTTCATGCAATATACCGCCGACGAAAGCAGACAGAATGCCAGGGCCGCAAGCAGCGATTTCGCCGGCACTGCGGCATCGAGCAGCTCGCCGGCAAAAAAAGCCGGCGCCAGCACAAATACATTCTTGAACCAGCTGCCGGGCCTCAGTAACTGTAGTATGGCTCGTGACATGCAGTAGAATAGCAATGACTCACGCATGGCCGAATTGCCGGCCATGCGTGAGTCATCAGTACAGGTTTATAAGTCGACAAACTCCACGAGCAGGGCATCGGTGCCCACTACTTCGTCGGGTTTGACGAATATACGTTTCACGGTCATGTCGCGGTCGGCCACCACGTCGTTTTCCATCTTCATGGCCTCGTATACCATTATTACCTGGCCTTTCTTTACTGCCTGGCCGGGCTTCACGCGTATCTCTATTATGCGGCCACCCATGGGAGCGCACAGAGTCGGACCGGTGACGGGTTCTTCAGCTACAACTTCTTCTTTTACCTCAGCCACAGGGTTAGCAGCCTGTTCGGCAGCTTTCTTAGCCTCGAATTCTTCGGTGCGACGGCGACGCAGGAAGCCGTTGGCCACTGTGGGCAGAAGTTCCAGCAGCAGGTATTCTTCCTGATTGGCGGCAAGTTTTGCACCACCCAGGTCTTCAAGCACCGGGTTTTCGGGTTTCTTGTAGCTTGATACGTCGTAGGGTTTCTCAACGGGGCTGCCGGTGATTTTTTCGCGGAAAGCGGGGTCGACGGGCACCGGAGTGTGGCCGTATTCGCCCTTTACCAGCGATATGAACTGGTTCGACTTGGTGGTGTAGTCGGGATTGCCTTTGCGGCGGTCGAGAGCCACACTCACGGCCTGCGAGCCCACAATCTGGCTGGTAGGTGTCACCAGGGGCACCAGGCCGGCATCGCGGCGTACCATCGGTATCAGGCGCATGGCGTCGTCGAGCAGGTCTTCGGCCTTGAGAGCTTTGAGCTGAGCCACCATATTGGAGTACATGCCGCCGGGAACCTCGGCGTCCTTGACAAGCTGGTTGGGCTTGGGGAATCCGAAATATGCCTCGATTGCATGGCAGGCGTCGAGCAGTGTGGCTTCGTCGTTGGCCTTTGCGGCAGCCACAGCGCGGTCGAGCTGCGCGTTAACTTCGGCGGGCAGGGTGTCGTTGAGCGGGTCGAAGGGCTTGGGCTTGGGCGTGAGGTCGAAGTCTTTGAGCGACTCGCGGGCTGCGAGGAGGCGGTTGCGGATTTCACCCACGGCCTTCATGTCGCACTCAAGCTCTACGCCTAACTTCTTGGCGAACAGGTATACCAGTTCGATGGCCGGAGCCGCGCTGCCGCCGCCGAACCACCATATGTTGGTGTCGAGTATGTCCACACCGTTCAGTATTGCCATGATGCTCGATGCCAGACCGTAGCCGGGAGTACAGTGGGTGTGGAAGTCGACGGGCACGCTGAGGTTGGCCTTGAGCTTGGAGATAATCGACGCCGCACGCGACGGGGTTACCAGGCCGGCCATATCCTTCAGAGTTATGATTTTGGCGCCCAGACGCTCCATTTCCTTGGCCTTGGCCACGAAGTACTCGTCGGTGAATATCTTTTCGGGCTCGGCGGCTTTCTTGCCGAAGATACGGCCGAAGAAGCCGGGCTTTTCAGCCGGAGCTTCGGGCTTGGGGTCAACGGTGTAGCATACTGCACCGTCGGCAACACCGCCCAGCTGGTTTATAAGGCGAATCGACTCTTTTACATTGTCGATATCGTTGAGGGCGTCGAATATACGCATTACGTTGAGGCCGTTGGCGATAGCCTCTTTGTAGAAACCCTCGAGCACGCTGTCGGGATAAGGCACATAGCCAAAAAGGTTACGACCGCGCGAAAGGGCAGACAGCAGCGAAATGCCTTTCATTTCCTTCGATACGCTGCGCAGACGATTCCAGGGCGATTCGTCGAGGTAACGCATCACGGAGTCGGGAACGGCACCGCCCCAGACTTCCATGATATAAAAGCCCGCGTTTTTGTAGTAGGGCAACAATTTATCGATTTCTGCCTGACTCAAGCGGGTAGCAAACAGTGACTGCTGGCCGTCGCGAAGTGTTAAGTCTCGAATTTTAAGTTTACGCTGTTCCATCATATTAATGAATTAGGGTTGGAAATGTTTCGTTGTTAGCTTTCACTTTGATGTGACTCCGATAAGAGATTCGGTTGCAAATATACAAATATATTTTTGAAATAAAGAAATAATTCGTTAATAAATATTTTTTTTGATTTTTTTTGAATTCGCATCTGCTCTGCAACACTACTTTGGCTTCCCTGCCGGTGTTTTATTTGCATAGTTCGGAACTACTTTCTAACTTTGCAGTTCAAAATTCAAATGTCTAAAATGAAAAGTCCGCTTTTTCTGCTGACAGCCCTCGCGACTGCCGCCTTACTTCCGGCCTGCGGCAGACAGGCCCGGACCGACTCCGCCAATGATGCTCCCGCGATGCGGTCCGAATCGATTTGTTTCGATGCCTTTGAATATCAGGTAAGCAACGAGCTCACCGGCTCGGCCGACGATTACTTCCGTGAGAGCGACCTTGTGTACACCGATTCGATTTCGCTTGTATTCCCGGTCAGAATTGGCGACAAGGGGCTGGATATGCTGCGCGACAGCATCATTCGCCTTGCTTTCGACACCATAGGCTGTAGTATCGACAGCATTATATCAAACTATGTCTGCAACGATGTGCGGCAGTTTTCATACCCCACTCGCCGGGTTGCTCCCGTTGATATTTTCGGCGCCGACGGCTATGAACTCATATCGGGGTCGGTGGTGAACTACAACCCCTCGCTGCTGGTCTACGAAGTGGCGAATTCCTCGTACTCGCCGGGCGCGGCTCACGGCATTACCACCCGCAATTATCTGAACTATGACATTTCGGCCGGTCGCCTCATAAACGGCAGCTTTATGTTCGCCCCAGGCAAACGGGCCGAACTGGCTCAGCTGATTGCCCGTCGCGCCGCAGAAATGACTCAGGTTATCGGCCCGACACAGATTGAATCGTTGCCCGAACACGACAATTTCTATATCAACCCCGAAGGTGAGATTGTGTTCGTGTACCAGCCCTACGAAGTGGCATCGTATGCCCAGGGGCTTATAAGCATAAATTTCTTCCCCTCCGAGCTGGCCGACTACCTCACAACGGAGGCCTTGAAGTACTTTGCTCTT
Source organism: uncultured Muribaculaceae bacterium (assembly GCA_910578365.1). Lineage (GTDB taxonomy): Bacteria > Bacteroidota > Bacteroidia > Bacteroidales > Muribaculaceae > CAG-873. The sequence continues at coordinate 11,945 of CAJTRC010000052.1, read as the reverse complement.
GACGATTTGAACTGACAGATATTTTGCGAATGAAGAAAACTGATTCTGTAATTTTAGAGGGAATTTAATATTTATTATTAAACACCCTCTAAATTTATTTCGGCAAGAATGGGGTGGTTCGACCGGCTTCTGAACTATCATCCCGGTTTCCGCCGTTACCTATATGGGCTGGCCCGCTTCAAGCCGCGCCACTGACATAATCGTCAAATATCGGACATTTTTATTCACTCTTTGATTGAGCAGACAGATTTTTTGTATATCTTTGCAAAAGACTACATAAAACTTGTATCATTTATCCAATTAATGAAAACTGCTTATGAAAAAAGTGATTACTACGGCTCTTTTCGTCCTGCTTATCAGCTTAATGGCATCGGGGGCGAACCATGACGGCACTCTTCGGCACGGTCACCGGCCCGATGCCAAGGCTCTGGCTAAGGCCAAGCCCGAAAGGCAACTGGTGCCCACGCGCAGACATAAGGCACAGACTATTGTTCCGGGTATCAGCCATGCACCGGCTCTTGTACAGAAAAAAAATGCAGCTCAGGCCCGCACCGCGGCCATGTCGGCCAAGGCATCTGATTTTGGCTCCGACCTGAAACTGCGCGGCTCTGTGGTGTCGACCTGGAGCTTAATGTATTTCCCCGGACTTTATTATGTGCCGGTATCGGACAACGGCGTATTCGAGCAGATACCCGGAGCACAGATAATTGCTGAGTACGCAGCCTGGGACGACGGAAACGGACTCTACTACATGGGCAGCATATACGACTACGGTATGGGATTCGTAATTCCCGAGCTATATGTATATAATACCGAGTCGTGGCAGGAGGAAGATTATATTGATTGTGAATTCAGTATCCTCGGCACCGACAATGCCACCGACCCCACCACAGGCGATGTGTACGGCTGCTATTACGACGAAAATTATGAAAACCTGACTTGGGCAAAGGCCGACTATCCCAACGGCTGCAGCCACGCCATAAGGACTCTCGACGAAAACGAACACATGTTCGGCGTAGCCTGCGACGAGTCGGGGCAATATTACGGTCTGCTCACCGACGGCAGCTTTGTAAAGGTCAACAAACTTACCGGCGAATTTACCAAAATAGGCGACACCGGCCTAAGGCCATACTACGGTACTTCGGCATCATTCGACGACAAATCGGGCAACTTCATATTCAGTTATGCACCACAGGCCGGCAACACCTCGCTGTGGGCAATCGACCCCGCTACAGGCAGCGCCACTCTGATACGGGAGTTTGCCGACAACGACCAGGTAACCGCTCTCGAAGTTATCAAGCCTGAAACCGACGACAAGGCTCCGGCTGCACCACAGGTGACAGCCGACGCTCCCGACGGCGGCATGGAGATGAACTACACCATAACCATGCCGGTGACTGCATTTGACGGCTCGGAACTCAGCGGCGAACTGAGCTGGCTGATGCTTGTCGACGGCACCGAGGGCGCCTCGGGTTCCGCAGCCTGCGGAGCCACTGTCAGCGGCACATACACCCTTGAAAGCAAAGGCGCTCACAGCATTGCCGTATATGCCGGCAATGAAGTTGGCCGCAGCCCGGCCACACGCCTTACAGTAATCAACGGCTACGGCGTGCCTAAGGCACCGGAACACCTGGGCATCAACAACTTCGGCGGTGGCGAGATTGGTCTGTACTGGAACGCCGTAACCGAGTCCGCCGACGGAGCCTACGTCGACCCGAAAGCCATTACATATACCGTAATCCGCAACGGTGTGACTGTCGGCGAAGGTATCACCGAAACCTGGTTCGACGAAACCGTGGAGATTCCGGACACTTACCTGAAACTCAACTACGAGGTCAAGGCCGTATATGCGGGCAATGAATCGGAAGCATCGACAGTCAGCACCGGTGTAGGAGCAATCACACCGCCTTATGCCGCCACCTACGGCAACCCCAACGATTCGGACCGGTACACAGTAATCAACGTAAACAACGACAGCGGAATATGGTGGTTCTCGCCCTACTATGGCAGCTACATATACGACTACAGCTCCGAAGCCGCCGACGACTGGCTTATTTCGCCGGCTTTCGCGCTTGAGGCTGGCAAGACCTACGAACTCAGCTACAGCATCTCGGGCAACAGCGCCATGTACACCGAGCGCTACGCCGTGGCTATGGGCGCGGCTCCTACTGCAGGCGCCATGGTTACGCAACTGCTGCCGGCCACCGAAATATGCGGCGAACGCAGCGACGCCCAAATCATCACTCTGACCATTGAACCAAAGTCCGACGGCAACTACTATTTCGGCTGGCATGCCATGAGCGATGCGAGCATGTTCCAGATTCACCTCAAGGATATCAAGCTCTCCGCTCCAATGACAGCCACCTCGCCCTCCGAGGCCACTGACATTGTGCTTACCCCCGATGCCGAAGGACATCTGACTCTGCAGGGCAGCTTCAAGGCGCCGGCCACCGACATCAGCGGCAATCCGCTTGCCGCTGTGGGTAAAATCAGCGTTACCCGCGGCGACAAAACCGGAGTCGTGGCAGAGTTTACATCGGCAACTCCGGGCGCCACCCTGCAGTTTACCGACAGCGATATACCTCAGCGTGGCAACTATACCTACTATGTGAACTGCAACGACAGCGACGGTAATTCCGGCCGCGAGGCCTCGGCAAGCGTATATGTGGGTCCGGCCGTACCGGCCAACGTTCCTACTGTATACATGGCCGAAGGCAGCACCCCCGGCACCGTGACAGTGAGCTGGAAAGCCCCTGCCACCGATATCAACGGCATTGACATCAACCCGGCAAACCTCAGCTATATGATTTATGTGGCAGGCGAACATGGCACGGCCATACCTGTGCTCGACGAGCCTACCACCGAACTGCAGGCCGAGTTTACAGTATGCGCACCCACCGAAAAGGCGTTCGCCACATTCTATATCGAGGCGCTGAACTTAGGTCTGGAATCCAAAGGCATGACCCGCTCACCGATGATTCCGGTGGGCAAGCCCGACGCATTGCCGTTCAAGCATAGTTTCAACAGCAGCGACCGCGCCGAACACCTGTTGGGCTATGAAGTGCCTGAGGGCAGCTGGGCCACCGTTACAGTGAGCAACATGGCTGAATCGGGTGTGCCGGCTGTCGACGGCGACGACGCTTTCCTGAAACTCAACAATTCCACCCAGCACTCAATTGTCAACTTCTTTACTGGCAAAATCGCCATGAAGTCTGCCGCAAGTCCGGCGGTATCATTCTACCACTACAAATGGTCAGACTCCGACACCAACTCGTTCGACGTGATGGTATTCGACAGCGAAGGCAATGGCGCAATATTAGGTTCGTGCGACCACAGCACCGACGGTAATGTAGGCTGGAACTTCGCCCAGTTCCCCATAAAAGGATTCACCGGCAAAGATGTGTACATATACATAGCGGCCAACTTCAAGAGCCACGAAGACCAGTTCTTTGACGTTCTTACCGTAGCCGACCGCCACGACATCGACCTGGTGGCATCCGGACTCACCGCTCCGGCACGAGTAGAGGCAGCCAAGGAGTTCACTCTCACCGCCTCTGTAGCCAACTCCGGCCTGCAGACCGTGGGCGAATACAGCGTGGACCTGCTGCTCAACGGCACCGTAATAGCTACTGAAAAGGGCGTAGAACTCGCCCCCGGCGCACAGACTGCCGTGACTTTCCGCCACACCCTCAGCCCGCTTGCAGAGGGCAATCTTGAATTTACCGCCCGTGTAAACGTGTCGGGCGACGGCAACGAAGCCGACAATCTGTCGCAGCCCGCTACACCGCAACTGGTAGTGTCGAAATTTCCCGCTGTCACCGACCTGGCCGCGAGCCGAAGCACCTCGGGCGTGGAACTCAGCTGGAGCGCACCCTCGACCGATGGTTTCGATGTAAAGGAAACCGAGGACTTCGAAGACGCCACCCCCTGGACCGAAGAAGTGGAAGGCTGGACCATGATTGACCGCGACGGCCAGCAGATTGGAACCCTTGACGGCGCCGGACTGCCTGATGCCGTGGCCATGCGCACAAGCCATTCGTTCTTTGTATTCGACAACGAAAGCGACGATATATTGTTCTACAACCCCGATTTGGCTTTCCTCTGTGGCGCCAACTCGGGCAGCAAGAGCATAGTGGCAATGTACATACTCAACCCCATGGTAAGCCAGGACGACTGGGCTATCTCGCCAACGCTCAGCGGCGAGGCTCAGACTTTGAGCTTCTACGCCCGCAGCTTTCATCCCGAATACCCCGACCACATGGAAGTGCTATACAGCGAAAAGGACAGCACCGACCCTGACGACTTCATAAGCCTCTGCCCCGAGGGCGCCTTTGAGGTTCCGCAGCTGGTCGACGCTATCGGTAACGCCGCATACAAGTACTACGAGTTCGAACTGCCCGACGGCGCACGCCGCTTCGCCCTCCGCGCCATCAATCCCGGCGGCGACGGCTTCATGCTGATGATTGACGATGTGAAGTTCCGCCAGGCCAATGCCACACTGGCTGTCAACAGCTATGACGTGTACCGCGACGGGATCAAGGCAAACAGCTCGCCTGTGGCTGAAACGTCCTATCTCGATGTTCCTGCCGACGGGCAACCTCACAGCTACAACGTGGTGGTAAACTACAACCGCGGTCTGTCGCCGGCCTCCAACACCGTGAGTGTCGAGGCCCTAAGCGTAGGCAACACCATTGCCGATAGTGCTCAGGTAAGTGTACGGCAGCGTGAGATTGTTGTCAGCGGAGCTGCCGGAGTGCCTGTTCGCCTCTATGCCGTCGACGGTCGCGAGCTGTATCGCGGCGAAGCCGACTGCAGCATAAGCGCCCTGCCCGGCTCTTACGTAATCACCGTAGGCACCCGCTCGCTCAAAGTTGTAGTAAAATAGTCCGTTTCCATCCGCCATACACAGCGGCGAGGCATCATGGGGTGCCCCGCCGCTTTTGTGGTTTGGGGTTTGGGGCGCGCAGCTGTTTTGCTATTCGTACAATTTATTGTAATTTTGTGATAAAATCAATTACAACATGAAACAGACTTTGAAAAACAATCTGCTCACTGTCGAAATCGACAGTCACGGAGCGGAACTGCACAGCATAGTAAACAATATCAGCGGACATGAATATCTCTGGCAGGCCGACAAAGCATTCTGGGGGCGCCGCTCGCCCGTGCTTTTTCCAATGGTGGGCTCGGTATGGAACGGTGTTTTCCGCATGGATGGCAAGGAATTCGCGCTTGGCCAGCACGGATTCGCACGCGACTGCGAGTTCAATTTGATGCCTGACGCGCCCGAAGATGAGGCCTGGTTCGCCCTGGAGGCAACCGACAGCACTCTCAAGCTTTATCCACGTCGTTTCAGACTGGAAATAGGCTATCGCCTCACCGGCGAACGCCTCGAGGTCATGTGGCGCGTAATCAACCTCGACGAACAGCCCATGTGCTTTCATATCGGAGCACATCCGGCGTTCTACCTGCCCGACTTCAGTGCGTCTGATTCTGTACACGGCTACTTCATGTTCGGCCCGCGCGACCTGCATGTGCAGCGTATCGCCGAAAAGGGTTGCGTAGGCCCCGATGAATATCCGCTGGAACTCGACTCCGACGGGCTGCTCCCCATCAAGGCCGATACCTTTGCTCACGATGCCCTCATACTGGCCGACAGCCGTATACGCCGTGTAAGTCTGCTCACCAAAGACCATCGTCCTTATCTGTCGCTGTTTTTCAGCTCTCCCCTGGTAGGATTGTGGTCGCCCAAGCCCGACTGCCCCTTTGTGTGCATCGAACCCTGGTGGGGCCGCTGCGACCGCGTGGGGTTCGAGGGCGACTTCGCTCAGCGCGAGTACACCAACACCCTGCAGCCGGGACAGAGTTTCGATGCCGGCTACATGATGATTTTTGAGGATTTATAATTTGTCAGACACCGTTTCCCGATATTATCAACGTGGTCTTAGAGGGAATTTAACATTTGTTATTAAACACCCTCTTAATCGCAACTGAAACCGCCAATGGTCATGCGGGGTTCGGCACGCCAGGCACTGTCGAGCACATCTCGCTCGGCCTTATAATAAGGTGTGCGCGCACCCGTAAGACCTAAAATCATATAACCCAGTTTATCGAGCATCGCCGGACGGTCAGCCGCCCGGCGTATTTTTTCGGCCAGGCAGGGATAGCGCTTCTCAAAGCTGTCGGATATCCACACCATAAAGGGTATGTGAAACTGACGCTCGAGCCACGCAGGGTCGTCGGGATTGGAGCTTACACGTCCGCCCACCGGACCGAGGTCGGGCAGGTCTTCGCCGTGGTCCGAGAAGTAAAACAGCAGCGTGGGGCTGTCGCGCCAGCTGTCGATTATTCCTGCCACCACAGCATCGTTGTACAAGGTGGCGTTGTCGTAGTGTGCCACCAGCTGCTTCTTGCTGTCGTCCAGACCGGCTACTGTGATGTCAGCAGCTGAGAAATGCGGCTCTCCCTCATAGCGCTCCGATGCCGGAAAGTGCTGGCCAAGCAGATGATATATTACCATACTTTTTCCCGGCTTACGGTTGGCGACACGGTCGGCTGCATATCGCGCATATGGCGCATCGAAGGCAAAAACAGTGTCGCTGACTCCGTCGAGGGTGTACTGCAGGTTGAAATCGGAATAGAACAGACGGCTTATGCCGGAATCGGAACCACGGCCTACAGTCTGGTTGTCAAAATGATACACATTCCAGCCGGCGCGTTTAATCAGGGCCGGAAAGTATATCGACTGATACCAGGGCTCACCGCTCGATACATCATTTAGATTCAATACATTGCGCATAACCTCGGTGGTAAGGTTGGCCGGAGTGGCCATGTCGGTGAACAGCACCAGACGTCCGGCCTGCAGCTCTTTCTCCAGCAGTGGATTGGTCGGAAGGGCGTAGCCGTAAAGACTACTGTGACTGCGTATGAACGACTCGCCTATAACCAGGGCGATGTTGAAATCACGGGTCGAATCGCAGTCCATGGGGCTGCCTGGCACGGAGGTCTGCAGTTCCGCCCAGCTGTCGATGTCGGCATAAATCCGGCGATACTCGCATATTATGTCGGCAGTTTTGGTTATGGGGTCAGCCAAATTGAGCTGTATGGGCAGAGTCAGGTCGGTGCGTGTGCCGTGGACGGGGCCGCGCTGACCTTGGTTCATGGCCGCTATACCCCGGGCCATGAACACTATCTGCATAAGCCCGTAGACCATCACTGCCGCGAGCACGGCTGCCACAAGGCAGCGTGCTGCCGTACGATACCTGAGCAAGCGGCACAGACGGCCAGCAATCCACGCTGTTGCAGCTGCCATTGCTGCCGCAGCAAGCCATACCAGCAGCAAACGGGTGCTGAAATATGCCTCGAAGAAACCGCCAGCCTCAGCCGGATTGGTTTCCAGCGCAAGGCCCACCATGTCGATACCCAGCACCTTGTTGAAGAGGCATACACAGCCGGTTTCGACCAAGGCGAAAAAACCGAAGCAGGCATATATCAGAACCTGCACTGCCAGCCGCCATACCCGTTGCCTCAGCAGCTGCAGCAGCAGGCACAGCAGCCATGCCTCAACGGTACACACCGACAGTGTAAACAGTGTATAGTGTTTCAGCGACTGACCGCCTATAAGTTGTCCGGCCAGCGGAGCGGCAGTACCCAGAAGCACAGTCAGCACAAAGAACACAGGCCGAGCCGCCACCGGGCGCAGAAAGGCCTTTGCGGCACGGTCAATCCTCGCAATAATGGCGCAACACACGGCGGTATGAATTAAAAATCTTACTTTTGCTTACAAAGCCCACATAGCGGCCGTTCTCCACCACCGGCAGGTTCCATGCGCCGGTATCGTCGAATATCTTCATCACCGTGTCCATGTTCTCGCCCAGCTCAATGCGGGCGGGCGGAGTGCTCATAAATGTGCTTACGTAGAGCTTGCGGTAGAGATCGGGGCGGAACATTATGTTGCGTATATCGTCGAGCAGCACCACCCCCTGCAGTTCTCCATTGTTGTTGAGCACCGGAAAAAGGTTGCGGTTGGAGCGCGATATCACATCCACCACTTCTTTAAGCGACATGTCGGGGTGTACCGGCAGAAAGTCGGTTTCGATTACATTGCCCACTTTCAGCAGAGTCAGCACCGCCTTGTCCTTGTGGTGAGTCATCAGCTCGCCACGCTGCGCCAGACGCATGGTGTAGATGCTGTACGGCTCAAATACCTTGATGGTGCCGTATGCTATGGTCGATACAATAAGCAGGGGCAGAAACAGGTCGTATCCTCCTGTAAGTTCGGCGGTAAGGAAGATTGCCATCAGCGGAGCGTGCATTACCGCCGACATCACTCCGGCCATGCCTATGAGGGCGAAATTCTTGGTCGAAAGCGTTATGTCAAAGCCTAAGTGATTGACTACGTAGGCAAACAGGAAACCGCTCATGCAACCCACGTAAAGCGACGGTGCAAAGGTGCCGCCCACTCCGCCGGCACCGTTGGTGGCCGAGGTAGCGAAAGCCTTGGTGAGGATTATCATGCCTATGAACAGGATGATGAACCACACCGAGTCGCGGTCGCCATAGAATATCGAGCCGTTGACTATCGACGAAGTGTCGCCGCCGAGCAGCCCCACTATTGAGCCGTAGCCTTCGCCGTAAAGAGGCGGAAAAAGGAACACCAGGCTCGACAGTATCACACAGCCTGCCAGTGTTTTTATCCACCGGTGACGGAAACGGCCGAAAAAGTTTTCCATAAAGTTCATCACCCGAGTGAAATACAGCGATACCAGGCCGCAGAACACACCCAGCAGAATCACGTACGGTATGCGCCCCATGTAGAAATCCTCGCTTTGGGCAAAGAAGAATTCAAACTCGTAGCCGGTCGACATGTATGCGATGGTGGCGGCTGTAATCGACGCAATCAGCAGAGGCATCACCGACACGGTGGTGAGGTCGAGCATAAGCACCTCCAGCGTAAAAAGCATACCGGCTATCGGAGCCTTGAATATACCCGCTATGCCGGCGGCGGCGCCACAGCCTACAAGAATCATAAGCGTGCGCGGCGACATCCTGAACCATGAGCCCACGTTCGAGCCTATGGCAGCACCGGTATACACTATCGGTCCCTCGGCACCTACCGAGCCTCCGAAGCCTATGGTTATCGACGAGGCCACCATGGAGGTGTACATGTTGTGCTTTTTGAGGCGGCTTTTATTCTGAGATATGGCATACAGCACACGTGTGACACCGTGCGAGATATTGTGCCGCACAGCATAGCGCACATACAGGGCCGTGATAATCACGCCCACGGCAGGCAACAGTATGTACAGCCAGTTGCCTCCGGTGACGTTGATGGTGCTGGTGGCAGCCCGCGATATGTAGTGAATGGCAATTTTAAGCACCAGAGCAGCCAAGCCGCCCAATATACCTACCAGCAGTGCCAGGAACATTGTGAATGTGCGTTCCTTGACATGTTGCTCGCGCCATACCAGAAATCGCATGAATGCTTCGTGGAATCGGTTGCGGTTGGGGCCATTTACGGTCTTTTCGTCCATATTTTGAACAGGTTATATGCCACGGCCTGTCACCACGGTGGTGACGGTGTGGATGAGTATCTTTAAATCTGTAGTAATTGATATATTTTCGATGTAGAGCAGGTCGTAGCGCAGGCGCTGCACCATCTGCTCCACGTTGGAGGCATAGCCGTACTTGACCATTCCCAGCGAGGTGATGCCCGGACGCACCTGGTGTACGAGGCTGTAATAGGGGGCACGGGCCACGATAAGGTCGACATAATATGCGCGTTCGGGACGCGGACCCACCAGCGACATATCGCCGCGCAGCACATTCCAGAACTGCGGCAGCTCGTCGAGGCGGTACTTGCGCAGACGGCGTCCCAAGGGGGTTACACGCGGATCGTCGGCTTCCGACAGCGCCGGACCACATCTCTCGGCATCTGTCCGCATGGTGCGGAATTTTATTATTTTGAACGTTTTCTTGCGGTAGCCAACCCGCTCCTGGCGATAGAACACCGGGCCGTTGGAGTCGCGCTTTATCAGCAGTGCTATTATGGCATATACGGGCAGCAGCAACAGTATTGCCAGCGACGACACCACCACATCGGCCAGGCGTTTGAAATTGGCCGTAAAGGGGGTGATTCGGGCCGACGACACATTAATCAGCGGCTCGCCTACCAGCGATTCCATGCGGCCGCCCGACATGAGCAGATGCTGTACGTCGGAGGTGATGTATATGGTCTGACCAAGCGGAAAGAGTCGGTTGACAATATCGATGGTGGATCGCTCGCCGCCCTTCTGAGGCTGCACTATGAAAGCGGTGACACGCAGCTCGGATATCAGGCGCGGCAGCTCGACGAAGCTGTACATCGGGCGGTCAAGGTCCTGCCGCAAGCCATGGCCGGAGGTAACATATCCTACCACTTTCATGCCCATGTGCGACAGAAAGCTGTCGACGCGCGATGCAAGATTCATGGCCTGCTCGCCATCACCTACCACCAGCACATTGAATGCGAGTTCGCCGCGACGTATGCGCCCTATCACACGGTTGGTGATTACGGAGCGGGCCACAAACACCGGCACAAAATGCATAAGCCACAGTAGCCCCAGCAGCTCGTAGTTCTGCATGCGCTCGGGAATGCCGTCATCGATAAGCACGGCAAAGTATATCACCAGCATACCGGCGAACGACACCACCGCGGTGTTACCCAGCTCGGCCAGACGCGACTTATAATACACCTGGTTGTAGTAGCCCGTAAGCCAGTACACGGCCATCATCATCAGCGGCACCAACAGCTGCCCCAGCAGTGGCGCCGGTGTGGCGAGCCAGTTGCCCAGACCGAACTGCAGCGGCACCGGAAGCGAAAAATAACGCAGCACGTTGAAGCACAACCATCCGATGTTCAGCATCAGATAGTCGGTGAGCACATATGTGAGCCTTTGTATGTGTGCTGCGGTCATTCTGCTCTATTTTCGTAATATCTTAACTGTGCCGTCGCAGCCGAGTTTTATCACGGCCGAAGCCTTGGCAGCCGGTGCGTCGGCGCGCCCGGTCAGGCACACATAGTCCACGGCTTGGAGTATTTCCGGTGCAATGTCGGGGTAAGACAGCGGCGTGGGGGCGCCCGCGATATTAGCCGAAGTCGACACCAGAGGCCGATCCAGCCTGCGGCATAGCTCGGCGGCAAAACAGTCTCGCACCAGACGTATGCCTATACTGCCGTCGGGGGCCAACAGCTCAGGGGCTACTCCGCAACCGCGGTCATACACCACCGTGAGCGGGTCGACGGCCACTTCGAGCAGCTGCCAGGCCACGTCGGGCACTTCAGCTACACTGCGCTCAAGCATGGCCTCGGACGCCACAAGGGTGATGAGCGCCTTGGAGTCGGGCCGCTGCTTTATACTATATATACGTTCGACGGCCTCAGAGCATGCAGCATCGCAGCCGATACCCCATACGGTATCGGTAGGATACAGAATCACGCCTCCGCGTCGGAGTACTTCAAGTGCGTCGCGTAAATCGTCGGCGCTACCGTTTGCCTGTCTGGTCTGTGTCATATTGCAAATGTAGCACTTTTTTCCGAGATAGCGACACGACGAATGTTGATAAACGTTAAATTCTTCGAAGCGATTAAACCAAAGCCACCTTTTGCTGTCCTAATAATACAAAGTAAAACAACAAGCCTCCCTCCGGGGGCGGAAACAATTCAAAAACAGCTTCGGCGCATAGCCGGAAACCACATCAACAGAACGTAAAAAGAACTGGCTTTTGATTAGATAGAAAGAGAATCCCCGACTCGCGAAGAATCGGGGATTTTTGCTTGCCGAATGCTTGAAACTACTCCTGAAAAAAACATCTATACGCCAAAAATATGTTATACAACATATTTTGTCTTCTTTTTTTATATTTTTTGCATTCATGCTATTGGCTATCTTACCTTTTTATTGTAATTT
>CAJTRC010000051.1 GCA_910578365.1 uncultured Muribaculaceae bacterium | reverse complement strand
CCGGTCGAACGCACTTGGTCAAGTGGCTTATTTTTATTCATAACTAATTGATTTACTACTATAAAGTTACGAAAAATTGGTCACTTGACCAATTTTTATACCACTTATTTTATTGAAAATCAGAGAAATAAATGCAAAATCACCCTTTCCCATTCAGACTTCCCCCGCTATAAAATAAAAGGCTTTTCGGAAGCACTAGACTTTTTAAATGAAAGAGCCGTGGTTATGCGTGCCTACAGGAATGTATCTGTTGCCGAATTTGTGAAAAAGTAGTACCTTTGCATATTAAATATATAATAATATGTCACGAAGAAGAAAACCGCTCCCGGTGCTTGAGGGAGTTACAATATGCGATGTGGGTGCCGAAGGCAATGCCATAGCGAAAGTCGACGGTATGGTGCTGTTCGTGCCATTTGCCGCCCCAGGCGATGTTGTAGATGTGCGCCTGCGTAAGAAAAAGAAATCGTATGCCGAGGGTACAGTGCTGCGTCTGGTCGAGGCCGGTCCGGTGCGTATAGCTCCTATATGCGAGCATTTTACGGTATGCGGAGGATGCAGATGGCAGCATCTGCCATACGACTTCCAGCTCAAATGCAAGCAGCAGCAGGTGGTCGACGCTCTTACCCGTATTGCCAAGGTGGAGTTACCCGAAATCAGTCCTATTCTCGGCTCGAAGCAAACCGAATGTTACCGCAATAAAATGGAATACACATTCTCGAACCGTTGCTGGCTCACCGACCAGCAGCTGGCTTCGGGAGAGGAATTTCCCGACCGTGATGCCGCCGGATTCCATATTCCAGGTGCATTTGACAAGGTACTTGATATAAATAAATGTGTGCTGCAGGACGATTTCTCCAACCGTCTGCGCCTGTTTATAAAGCAATACGGCAAGAGCCATAATCTGCCTTTCTACGACCTGCGCGCCCAGCAGGGACTGTTGCGTACACTTATGGTCCGCATGGCCTCGACAGGGCAGATTATGGCTGTGATGGTGTTCGGCGCCAACGAACCAGAGGCTATCGCCGGACTGCTTGATGCCGTACGGGCCGAATTTCCCGAAATCACATCGTTGTTGTATGTAATCAATACCAAAGTCAACGACACTATCGGTGACCAGGAAGTGCTGTTGCACTCGGGCAGCGAATTCATAGAGGAAGAAATGGAAGGTCTGAGGTTCAGAGTAGGGCCCAAGTCGTTCTACCAGACCAACTCTCTGCAAGCCTACGAACTCTATAAGGTTACCCGCGACTTCGCAGGACTGAGCGGCGACGAACTGGTGTATGACCTCTACACCGGTACCGGAACTATCGCCAACTTTGTAAGCCGACGCGCCCGCAAGGTCGTAGGCATCGAATATGTGCCCGAGGCCATTGAAGACGCAAAAATCAACTCGCAAATCAACGGTATTGACAACACTCTGTTCTATGCCGGCGACATGAAAGATGTTCTTACCGACGAATTTGTGGCCTCGCACGGCAAGCCCGACGTGATGATTGTCGACCCGCCACGCGCAGGTATGCACGGCGATGTAGTGGACGTGATACTGCGCGCCGAGCCACGCCGTATAGTATACGTGAGCTGCAACCCGGCCACACAGGCACGTGACCTGGCTCTGCTCGACAGCAAATATAAAGTGACTGCTGTTCAGCCGGTGGATATGTTCCCTCATACGCAACATGTGGAAAATGTGGTGCGTCTTGACCTTCGTTGAATCATTATGAGCGAGATAAAAAAACAGATACTGCAGCTACGCAGCGAACTCGACCGCCACAACCGACTGTATTACGTTGACAACAATCCGGAAATAAGTGACCGCGAGTACGACGATATGATGCGCCAGCTGGAGCAACTCGAGCGCGAGCATCCCGAATACGACGACCCGTATTCACCTACACGCCGTGTAGGCAGCGACATCACCAAGGGATTTACCCAGGAGGCTCATATATATCCGATGCTTTCATTGTCGAACACCTATTCGATTGAAGAAGTCGACGCCTGGGTAAAACGTACCGACGACGCCCTATCAGGCCAAACGACTGAAATCATAGGTGAAATGAAATTCGACGGCACCGGCATATCGCTTATTTACGAGCATGGACGCCTGGTGCGCGCCGTAACCCGCGGCGACGGCGAAAAGGGCGATGTGGTTACCGACAATATAATGACCATACGCAGCATACCCCTGCAGCTCAGTGGCAGCGGATGGCCCGATAAGTTTGAGATAAGGGGCGAAATAGTTTTGCCCTGGAAAGCTTTCGAGCGGCTGAACCGGGAACGTGCGTTCAACGAGGAACCTCTCTTTGCCAATCCGCGAAACGCTGCCGCAGGAACTCTGAAACTGCAAAATTCGGCCGAGGTGGCCCGACGCGGCCTCGACGCCTATCTGTACTACATGTTAGGCGAAGACCTGCCATGCGACAACCACTACGACAATATGTTGCGCGCCGGCAGCTGGGGTTTCAAAGTGTCCGACGCCATGACCCGGCTGCACAGCATAGCCGAAATCGACGCATACATACAGCGCTGGGATACAGCACGCCGCGAACTGCCCGTGGCAACCGACGGACTGGTATTCAAGGTCAACTCGCTTCGCCAGCAGTTGAATCTGGGCTTTCGCGCAAAATCGCCCCGCTGGGCGATTGCCTATAAATTCCAGGCCGAGAGGGCGCTTACAAGGCTGCGTTATGTGTCGTTCGACGTAGGCCGTATGGGCATTGTCACTCCGGTTGCCAATCTTGAGCCTGTACCTCTGTCGGGAACCATAGTGAAGCGTGCGTCGCTGCACAACGAAGATATAATCAAGACTCTGGGCATACACGAGCACGACATGCTGTATGTGGAGAAGGGCGGCGAAATCATACCCAAGATTACCGGTGTGGATATCGATGCCCGCGAAAGCGACGCTACTCCGGTACGGTTTGTTAGCCATTGCCCCGCCTGCGGTACTCCGCTGGTCAGAGTAGAGGGCGAAGCAGCCTGGGTCTGCCCCGACAAATACCATTGCCCGCCACAGATTATAGGCCGTATAGAGCATTTTGTAGGCCGCCGCATGATGAATATCGAAGGTATTGGAGAAGAAACGGCAAAAATGCTTTATGATTGCGGTCTTTTACGCAACATCGCCGATTTATATAACTTGAAAACAAGCGATTTGAGCGGGCTTGAAGGCTTTGGTCAGAAAAGCGCCGAACGGGTAGTAGACGGTGTTGAACGGAGCAAGTCGATACCGTTCGACCGTGTGCTGTTCGCCCTTTCGATACCTTATGTCGGAGAAACTACTGCAAAAAAAATCGCCCGGAGTGTTCGTTCACTCGACCGTCTGATGGCCCTTAGCCAGCCTGAACTGGAGGCTATAGATGATGTGGGCCCGCGCATAGCCGAAAGTATTGTAGAATACTTTGCCAACGAGTGTAACCGCGATATTATCAGACGCTTGCGCCAGGCCGAAGTGCAGTTCGAACTGCCCGAGGAGGATGAAAGCGAAAAAAACGACTGTCTGGCAGGCAAGACTATAGTAATCAGTGGTGTTTTCACACTCCATAGCCGCGATCAGTACAAAGAAATGATAGAGCGCAACGGAGGTAAAAACAGCGGTTCAATCTCCAAGAAAACCGACTTTGTCCTGGCAGGCGAAAACATGGGCCCCGCCAAACTTGAGAAGGCTCGCAGCCTTAATATTCCGGTAATCAATGAACAGGAGTTCCTGGATATGCTGTCGTAATTAGTAATCCCCAAATAAAACAGGAGCCTCGGAAAACCCGAGGCTCCTGTTTTATTTGGGGATTGTTTAGTCTTCGGTGTTCTTTTCAGCGTATTCCTTGAGGAGTTTGTCCTGAACATCGCCGGGAACGAGTTCATATGAGGCAAACTTCATGGTGAACGACGAACGTCCTCCTGTAATGGAACTGAGGGCAGTTGAGTAGCTCGACATCTCTTTGAGAGGAACTTTGGCGCTGATTTTCTCAAAGCCATTCTCGCTTGACATGCCCATGATTATGGCACGACGGCCCTGCAGATCGCTCATCACATCGCCCATTACATCGCCGGGCACAAGGACCTCGACATCGTAAACCGGTTCAAGAACCTTGGGATTGGCGTTGCGGAAGGCCTCGCTGAAGGCGTTGCGGCCGGCCAGACGGAAGGAGATTTCATTGGAGTCAACCGGGTGCATCTTACCGTCGTAGATACATACTCGCACGTCGCGGGCATACGAACCGGTGAGCGGGCCCTGCTCCATGCGGTCCATCAGACCTTTGACGATTGCAGGAATGAAGCGGGCATCGATAGCACCGCCTACTATACAGTTGCACACCACCAGTTTACCGCCCCATGCCAGAGGTATCTCCTGGGTATCGCGCACGCTCATCTTAAATTCCTGGTTGCCGAAGCGGAAGCTGTCGGGAGCAGGCATGCCCTCGTAGTATGGCTCGACAATCAGATGTACCTCACCGAATTGTCCGGCGCCGCCCGACTGCTTTTTGTGTCGGTAGTCGGCACGCGAAGCCTTGGTGATAGTTTCGCGATAGGGTATTTTGGGTTCTTCGAAAAGTATGGGGAGCTTATCGTTGTTTTCCACACGCCATTTGAGAGTGCGCAGGTGGAATTCGCCCTGACCGCTGAGAATTGTCTGTTTCAGTTCTTTCGACTGCTCGATAACCCATGTGGGGTCTTCCTCGTGCATGCGGGTAAGAATGGAGTTGAGCTTCTCGGCATCGCTTTCGGTCACAGGTCGTACAGCACGCTGGTATTTTGGCGCAGGATATTTTATGAAGTTGAATTCGACTTCACAGCCTTTTTCATCGAGCGTATTGCCTGTGCGAACGTCTTTGAGTTTGACTGTAGCGCCGATATCGCCGGCCATGAGTTCATCGACCGCAGTTTTAATCTGGCCGCATACACAATATATCTGCGCCAGACGTTCCTTGCCGCCGCGGGTGATATTTTCAAGGTCGGCACCGGCCTTGAGAGTGCCGCTCATAACCTTGAAGTAGCTGACTTCGCCTATATGTGGTTCGACGGTAGTCTTGAACATGAACACGCTCAGCGGGCCGTCGGGGTCTGGTTTCACTTCATTTCCCTGAGTGTCGGTCGGTGCGGGCATATCGCTCACAAAGGGTACGACATTACCAAGGAATTCCATCATGCGGCGCACTCCCATGTCTTTTGCGGCGCTGACGCAGAATACCGGATAAATCGAGCGGTCGATCAGACCTTTTCGGATACCCATACGCATTTCGTCTTCGGTGAGGTGTTCCTCTTCGAAGAATTTTTCCATAAGGGTTTCGTCGTTTTCTGCAGCAGCCTCAACGAGAGCTTTATGCAGTTCGTTTGCGCGCTCGAGTTCTTCGGCGGGAATATCTTCGATGGTGGGAACTCCGCCATCGGGCCCCCACGAGTATTTCTTCATCAGAAGCACGTCGATCATGCTGTTGAAACCGGGGCCGGAAGCGAGGGGGTACTGTATGGCCACGATTTTAGGACCGAACACTTCTTTCATCTGTTCGATTACGTTTTCGTAATCGGCTTTTTCGCCATCGAGCTGATTAATAGCGAAAATAATAGGTTTGTTGATTGACGAGGCGGTGCGGAAAATATTCTGAGTGCCTACTTCCACGCCATACTGGCCGTTTACCACAATCACACCTGTATCAGTAACATTGAGGGCGGTTATGGCGTTGCCCACGAAGTCGTCGGCTCCGGGGCAATCAATCACATTAAGTTTCTTGCCGAGGAATTCGGCATAGAACACAGTAGAGAACACACTTGAACCGTACTCTTTTTCTACGGGGAAATAATCACAGACAGTATTACCGGCTTCTACGGTACCACGACGTTTTATAACTCCACACTCGTAGAGCATTGCTTCAGCGAGTGTGGTTTTTCCGGAGCCCTTGCTTCCGAGCAAGGCAATGTTTTTAATCTGGTCAGTCTTATAAACTTTCATGCTATTAGGGTTTTACTGGTTAGTGAATCCAACACCGGAATAATCCGGCTATGGTTAATCAGATTTTTCGCTTGCAATTTAATCCTTTTTTTCAAACCTACCAAGCAAAAACTGTATGTTTAACAACATAAAATCAATATTTGTAAATTCCAGGCAGAAATTATGTATACTGATGCCTAAATGTACATTTTCATAATTGGATATTTTTTTGTAATTTTGGCATCGCTTTTGCATGTAGATAAACTACTCGAAATACGTAAGAATAATATATGTTTTCAGATAATAACGATGATGACAATAAAGTGATGACTATAGGACGTATAGACATAGACGCAAGCAAGTTTGTAAAAAAGCCCGACTTGAGCGGTCTGCCCATACTCGTCACAAAAAATCTGGTATTGTTTCCCGAAGTGGTAGTGCCGGTGGCCCTTGGCCGCGAATCGGCCATAAGGCTGGCTTCGCAGGCAAGCAAGGACGCCACCCCCATAGGTGTGGTATGCCAGCTCGACAGCAACGACGAGCATCCGGACCTTAGCACCGGACTGTGCAGTTACGGTGTGGTAGCCGATGTGCTGAATGTTTTTGACCTGCCCGACGGCTCCAAAACCGCTTTGCTCAAAAGCCGCAAGAAATTCAAGATTGAGCAGATTGCCGACAGTGGCGATTTTCCGGTGGCCAAGGTACGCATTTCGGGTGATCGTGTCACCGACCCGGACAGTCTGCGTATGATTATGGAGTCGGTGCGCAATGCCAACCAGGAAATTCTGAGCGCTGCTCCCGACGGGCCTGTTGAAGAAATAAAATCGAACATGAAGGCATACACCGACGATGCCCGGCTGCTCGACTATCTCTGCACAGTTTCGCCTGTAGAAACTTCCGACAAGATGGACATGCTGGCCAGCGGCAGCTACAACCGTCGGGCCGAGCTTCTGCTTAGTTGTTTGTTCGACCGCCTTGAAAAAATCAAAATCACACGCGAGATTATGATGAAGGCCAAGGAGAACATCGACAACAACAACCGCAATGCCTTTCTGCAGCAGCAGATGGAAACCATACGCGAGGAACTGTATGGCGACAGCGACGAAGCTGACCGCCTGCTTAAACGTGCTGATGAACTCAACCTGCCGGAACAGGCACGAGCTGCATTCGACAAGGAACTAAGCAAGTTGCGACGCCTCAACCCGACATCGCCCGACTATGCCGTAGCCTATAGCTATATCGAAACTCTGCTTGATTTGCCATGGGGCCGTATGACAGATTTCGAGCCTCATTTCGACCATGCCCGAGAGGTTCTCGAAGCCGACCATTATGGTCTGGAAAAAGTCAAAGAACGAATACTCGAGCAGCTGGCACTGATTATAAATAATCCGGGTGGCAAAGCCCCTATTTTATGCCTTGTAGGCCCTCCCGGCGTAGGCAAAACCTCCCTTGGCAAATCGGTGGCCAAGGCTCTTGGCCGCAATTACCAGCGGGTGTCGCTGGGCGGTCTGCACGACGAGGCCGAGATACGCGGACACCGCCGTACCTATATCGGTGCTATGCCTGGTCGTATTATCGATGCCATTAAGCGCGCCGGCAGCAGTAATCCGGTTCTTCTGCTCGACGAGATTGACAAAATCGGGCGTGATTTCAAGGGTGACCCCGAGGCCGCTTTGCTTGAAGTACTCGACCCGGAGCAGAACAAGTTTTTCCACGACAATTACATTGACATCGACTACGACCTGTCGCATGTGCTGTTTATTGCCACGGCCAATACGCTCAGCACCCTGCAGCAGCCGTTGCTTGACCGTCTTGAAATCATAGACCTCAGCGGCTACCTGCCCGAGGAAAAAATTGAAATCGCCCGCCGCCATCTGCTGCCGCGTGTTCTGAACGAACACAAACTCGACGAATCGGAACTGAAGCTGAGCGACGAAGCCTACAATCATATAATAGAGGAGTACACCGCCGAAAGCGGCGTTCGTCAGCTTGAAAAAAAATTGGCGGCATTGGCCCGCAAAGCAGTGCTGGCAAAGGTTAGTGGCGGCACATTCTCCGAGGTTGTGGATGTGAAAGACCTGAAAGAATTGCTGGGTACACCAATATATAATAAGGATCGATACGAGGGCAATGACTTTGCCGGAGTAGTGACCGGTCTGGCATGGACTCAGGTAGGTGGAGAGATACTGCTTGTGGAGGTAAGCCTCTCGCCAGGAAAAGGCGACCGCCTGACTGTAACCGGTAATCTGGGTGATGTGATGAAGGAATCTGCCTCGATATCCCTGCAGTGGGTAAAATCGCATGCCGAACTCTGTGGAATCAGTTCTGACAGATTCGACCAGAGCAATGTACATATTCACTTTCCCGAGGGTGCGATACCCAAAGACGGTCCGTCGGCCGGCATCACCATGGCCACGGCGCTTGTATCGGCATTCACCGGCCGCAGAGTCAAGGAAAGAATAGCCATGACCGGTGAGATTACCCTGCGCGGCAAGGTTCTGCCGGTGGGCGGCATAAAGGAAAAAATCCTTGCGGCTAAGCGTGCCGGCATAGAAACTATAATTCTTTCGTCGGAAAACCGCAAAAACGTGGAGGATATTCCGGAAGCTTATTGCAAGGGCTTGCAGTTTGTATACGTCGATACTGTAGCCGATGTGATTGAGTCCGCTTTAAGCCACGAACAGGCACCTATACGATAATAAGGTCGCGCATTATGGCATCGGCCATAAGCCAGAAACGTTCAGGAATTACGATTCTATCATTCTGATATACAAGCATCGAGCGGTTGAGCCACTTACGGGCCGACCGCTCGACTTCGTTTCGGAAGCCGACAGGCAAAGCGGCCGGGTCAAGTCCGGTATCGGTGCGTAGTGCTGTTATGATGATGTCGTTAAGACGGTCGGCTGTGCTTTCGGATTCCACTTCGAATGACGGCATCTGCTGCAGGTATTTTTTTACCGATGCCGGATTGACACGACGAACCGAACCGTCGAAGCTGTGCGCCGAGGGGCCAAGGCCGAGGTAAGGAGTAGAATTCCAGTAGGACGAATTGTGTATGGCCTCAAAACCAGGCAGTGCGAAGTTCGATATTTCATAGTGGTGGAATCCGCGTTCGGCCGCCATGGCGGTAAGCGATTCATACATCAGGGCCACGGTATCGTCGTCGGCCGGAGTTACACGGCCCATAATCATACGTGCATACAGCAGTGTGCCTTCTTCGTACGACAGCGAGTAAGCCGACAGATGACTAATGCCGGTATCGAGAAGCCGCGACAGAGAGTCGCGCCACGATTCAACAGTTTGTGTCGGAAGGCCGTATATGAGATCACAGCTTATCTTGCCGAATCCGGCCTGCTGTATCATATCAATAGCATCGAGCGCCATAGCCGCACTATGTCGTCGGCCTACAGCCTTGAGTTCGGTGTCGTTCAACGACTGAACGCCCATGCTTACGCGGTCAATGCCGAGGGCGCGCCAACAATCAAGCCGCCGGGGATTTATGTCCTCAGGATTGGCTTCGATTGTAAACTCACACAGCGATACACCTGCAGGCCGTACTGCCGTCACAATGCGGGCAAGTACGGCATCGGGCAGAATCGAGGGAGTGCCACCTCCTATATATATGGTCTGCAGCGGTTCGTGGAGTTCGGATTTCCGAATGTCGTATTCACGGGCAATGGCGTCGGCAAGCATATCGATATTTCCGTCGTCGGGCCGTGAATAGAAGTCGCAGTAGGCGCACTTGCTGTGACAGTAAGGGATATGTATATACAGTCCGGCCATATTATCATCTTCCGCAGAGATCGGCGAACGAACAGTACGAACAAGGGCAGCCGAATGGCGAATACTTGCACTGTTCGAACGGTGTTTCGGGATCGAATATCTGTCTTATTATTTCTTTGAGCTGTCCTACATAGTTGTCGCGCATCGTCTGGTCGTAACTGGTAACCGGTTTAGATGCAATGGTTATAGGGTCAATACGGCCATTGGCGGTAATGGAGGTGAAGTTGTACACCACCGGCTCAATATCAGTATTTTCGTCAACCATAGTTTTGTATGCCTCGGCGTAGAGCAGCAACTGAAAGATGGCGCTGCAACGGTAATTGGTAAAGAGCGAACCGATATTAGGTGCGCTTGTAGCATCGCCACCTGTCTTGTAGTCGATAAAACGCAATTTTCCGGGCCGCACCTCGTCAATACGGTCAATCAGCATTTTGAAGTTTATCGACAGGTTATCATCGATTTTCCACGATGACACCACCTTGCGTTCAGCACATATATAGCGGAACGAAGGGGCGCAGTATGTGTCGCGTTCGTTTTTAAGCACATTGACCACAAAATGATGAATTACCCTGCAAAGAATCTGCGATTCGGTATTCATCGGCAGGGGTGCTTTGCCACGCTTTATTCGGTCGCGGTTCAGAAAGTCGCTCATCACCTTCTGCACAGCGTTCATTATAAAGCCGGGGGCATTAAGTATCGAGTTTATTATTATGCGGGTAATATACTGGCCCTCGTATGGCTTATAGATATGCTCCATCACACTGTGTACCACGGTGCCATAGTCGGCGGCGTTGAGATATGGTTTGACCTCGTCGTCGGTCGATAGGCGCCGGACTTTTTCAAGATAGAATTTGAGCGGACAGGAGAAGTACGTCTTTAAAGCCGAAGCTGATAAGTTGCGGCTGCCACCGGCCTTGAACTCGTTGAGCAAAGACATAACCTTGTCGTCTTTGCACACTGATATTTCACGGCTGCTGTCGCTCGCCGAAGCCAGCTCCATCGAGGAGAACACAACATTTTTGTGGCTGTGCAGATGCTTCAGCTGGCTTATATAGCGCGATACCTCGCCGGCGCCCAACGATGCCGGACGGTTGTCGTAAAGCAGCTTCACATTGCGGGCTCCGGTAATCATACGGTAGAAATAATATGTGTATGCGGCATCGGCCTCCGACTCGGTATTAAGGCCGTAGTCCCGACGCAGATTGTCGGGTATCATTGTGCGGAGATAGCTTCGGCGCGGAAATATGCGTTCGTTCATCGACATGATAATCAGGCGATTGAAGTCGAGAGCCCTTGTTTCGAGCACACCCATCACCTGCAGGCCTTTCAGTGGCGAGCCGTGCAAGTCGATACGCTTTGCCGACAGAAGTCGCTCGAAAAGAGTAAAGTAGGTATTCTCGCTCATGCTGACTCCATACTTCATTATCAACCGGAACAGTTCATTCAGCTGGTCGCGGAAATATGTAAGCATCCTGAATTCAATCAGCTCTGTATTGTGCGCCAGATTCCTGAAAGCATCCTCAAGAACGTAAATCATTTCAATAGTGAAACTGTGAATTTCACCGATGTCGCCGAGATTTTTCACCGGCCGGAATAATCCGCCAAATTCCGGCAGCATTTGCTGCAGGTCGGACGCGGCCACATTATACATCTTGCGGGCTGAGATTTTACGCAGTACTGAAGAGGCTTTTTCGCCTGCGATAGTACGCAGATGCGGATGTGACAATATGCGCTCCACATCCTCGAAGAAAAAGTGGAACTCACCGTGTATAAGCCTTGCCCGCAGTTGCATTGATATGATTCCGGATAAAAGCGAAGCAAAGGTAGTGCTGCGGTAGGGCAGACGCAGGGTTATGTTCACAGCCTCAACTTCGTGCGGCAGCGACAGCACCAGGGTAGAAAGTATGCTTTCGTCGGGTACCACCACGGCGGTGTCGAGCATTGTATCCTCCGGCACTCCGGCATTGCCCTGCTGTTTGTAGCTGTTATTCCATTGTCGCAAAGCGCCTGCAAGATACTTGGCCTGGCCATTATTTGACGGAACTGCGATACATTCGATTTTTTCGGGCCATTCGGCCGGCACTAACACAAAATCATCGGGCGCCGGTAACGCCTTGGCCAGACCTCCGAAAGCTCGTAGTATGGTCGAAAGCGAACCTTCGGCCGGGAGCATGCCGAAATCCCAGAAAAAAGTTGCCGCACCTTTTTTACGCAGCGTATCCATAAGCGCGAACTCGGCTTTTGTGACCGTGGAAAACCCCACGAACGCGTATCGGCGACGGATTGCCCTGCCGCTCCTGGCGGCTTCTACTGCCATGCGCTGCTGCAGGCCTTCGGTACAGAGCCCGAGGCGGTGGAGTTTCTTGTGAAAGCGCATGTAGAGCGGTCCTAAAAGCTGCCACAACTGAATGAAACTCGACTTCATTACCGATTGCCCACTGCTATTTTCGAGGTGTAGCCAGAAACTGTCGCTGCCGCTGCGGGTGTAAATCGAGTCGCCCCACAGCTTACGCACGATTTCTTTCTGATCGTTGGTGAGGAAGTCGGCGGCAATCTCTTTCATGCCCTTAAGGTTGCGGAACACAGCCGACGCATCAGCCAGCGAGCTGTCAATATCGTTGAAGTCGTTGATGATTATATCGCCCCAGAAAGCAAAGCGGTCAAACTCACGGGCCTGCTGCTGTCCGCCCATTTCTGACAAAACCTCGCAGTATGCCTCATACAGCAGAAACAGCTGTTCGTTGCGCGGCATACATGGACATTGGGCAAAGTCCTGTACCAGACGACCAATGGTATGGAAACGCGGCAGCATCACCGGGCGTTCACGTCCGGCAAGTTCGCGCTGGAAGTGCTTTTTCAGAAACAGACCGCTGCGGCGGTTCGGCACAACCATTACCAGCTCGGCCATGTTGTCGATAGTGGAGCGGCTGCTGAAGTATGCGGCAACCTGACGCAGAAATTTAATGTCGGTCATAGAGTAGGGCGGTTGATTGCGTTTAATCGCGCTTGAGTAGTAAAATCACTTGGATTGCGACGTCGAAGTTCACAATCTTGGAATTTGCGTTGGCTGCGATATCGGTTGCGGCTTTGCCGAAGGTATCAAGCAGGCGCATCACATTCAGATTTGTGATGAAACGCGCAAAGTTTACGCTGAACTGCATTTCATCGGTAGTAAGGAATACCAGGTCGGGAGCCTTGAGATTAAGCACGAAATTCTCGCGAAGCATCCGCGAACAGTATTCATAGAACTGAATCTGAGGTTCACGCCCCAGCGCCGCGAGATCCGCGCTCCATTGGCGCAGTTCAATAATTTTGCGCTGATAGGCCTTGCGCATAAGGTTTATGAAAAACTCAAGAAACTTTTTTCGCTCCTTCGATACTGACACCAGCCGCAGGGCCTCGTTGATGTTTCCGTTGGCCAGACGGGCTATGATTGCAGCGTCAGCCTCGGACATCGACGCCTTGCGGCTGATTATTTCAGCAACTTCGGCATCGGTGTAACGGCGCACCATCACTCGCTGCGTACGCGAATAAATGGTGGGAAGCACCAGCTGCGAATTGTTGCTTACCATCACGATAATGGTGTCAGAGGCCGGTTCTTCTACGAGTTTCAATAGTTTGTTGGCAGCGTCCTCTTTCAGGCGTTCCGGCAGCCATATTAGCGATGTTTTGAAGTCGGAGCGTCGCGAAGTAATGGACAGTTTGCGTATAAGTGACGTGGCCTCACTGACATATATCAGTGGCTGTGCGTTGATATTGTCGAGCCGTCGCAGCCACTCCTCGAAGTCCATATAAGGATAGTCGCGGACATAGTCGCGGAATTCTGCCAGATAGTCGTCGGAGGTATCGCCTCGGCCGCTGCGTTTCACTACCGGGAAGGAAATGAAAGTGTCGATATGGTTCAGCGTGGCCGACAACTTACATTCGGGGCAACGGCCGCAACTGTCGCCGGCAGAACGCGCCGTACAGTGTATATACTGCAGAAAAGCACGCGCCAGGGCAAATTTCGCCGAGCCCTCCGGTCCTTCAATCATTATGGCGTGAGGCATGCGGTTCTCGTCGACCATATCGCGCAAGCGCTGCTTCACGTCGTCATGTCCGCTGATGTCGGCAAATCTCATTGTTCCCGGTCTTTTTGGTAACGGCCGTTGGCATTCACATATCTGCGTACCTGCTGGAACAGCTCGGTAGCGAATACAAAGTGATTAAGGGCTTCGTTGGCTGTGTTGTATATCTGGTTCATATTGCCGACCCACTCGCGATATCCCTTGTTGATGAACACTATGTTCTCGCCTATACCCAGCACCGAGTTCATGTCGTGTGTATTGATTACGGTGGTGATATTGTACTCGTGGGTAATGTCGTGCAGCAGTTCATCAATCAGTATCGAGGTCTTTGGATCCAGACCCGAGTTGGGTTCATCGCAAAACAGGTATTTGGGATTCAGGGCTATCGCACGTGCGATAGCAACACGTTTCTGCATACCTCCCGAGATTTCCGACGGAAACTTGTTTTCGGCTCCGGTCAGATTCACGCGACTTATACAGAAATGTGCCCGTTCGAGCATCTCGTCACGACTCATACCGGTAAACATCACCAGCGGGAACATAACGTTGCCGAGTACGGTTTCGGAGTCGAACAGCGCACTTCCCTGGAATAGCATGCCTATTTCCTTGCGCAGGTTCTTGGTTTCATCGCCGGACATTTTAAGCAGGTCCCGACCGTCGAAAAGTATCTCGCCTTTTTCGGGTCGCACCAGCCCCACCAGCGACTTCATCAGAACTGTTTTACCCGAACCGCTCTGACCAATAATCAGATTGGTCTTGCCGGTTTCGAAAGTGGCACTGACTCCGTGAAGAACAGTGCGGTCTTCGAACGATTTGGTAATATCTTTAATTTCAATCATTGCAGCAGAAGTTTGGTGAGCAATACATCGAAAAGCAGAATCAGAATGCTACTGGATACAACACCGTCGGTACTGGCCTTGCCTACATCGAGAGCGCCGCCTTTGACATAGTAGCCGTAGAACGACGATACCGAAGCAATAATAAAAGCGAAAACAAGCGACTTAATCAATGCGTACCATACGTACCACTCGGTAAAGAGGGCCTGAAGACCATATACATAACGCGATACTGTGATTATATCGGTGAATACGGCAACCAGAAAGCCTCCAAGCAGCGATGTGCCCATGCACAGAACCACCAGAATGGGCATAAAGCATACCAGCGCTATGATTTTAGGCAGTACCAGAAAGTTTGTAGAGTTAACTCCCATGATTTCAAGAGCGTCAATCTGCTCTGTAACTCGCATTGTTCCTATCTCTGAAGCTATATTCGAGCCCACTTTACCAGCCAGAATCAGACAGAGTATGGAGTTCGAAAATTCGAGCAGAACTATATCGCGTGTGGCAAGACCTACTGAATAAGCCGGAATTAGCGGCGACGAAATATTAAGCTGCATCTGTATGGCTATAACCGCACCAATAAATATGGATATAACCAGTACGAGCGGAATCGAAGCCACACCCAGTTTCATTACTTCATCAATTGTACGGCGTGCTGAAACACCCCAGCGATCGGGTAGGGAAAATGCCCTCTTGATAAACAGACAATAACGTCCGAATGTAGCTAATGAGTTGACTATTAGCATAGTGGAAATTCGTATTAGTTAGGGTTGAGTCTTCAAAAGCAAGGCACTGCGAAGCAATTGCGCCATAAAACGCTGCTGCACAGTGCCTTGTTGAATTTTAAGCCTTTTCAGAAGGGCAGGTCTTCCTCGGTAGATGCCGCGGGAATCGGGGGAGGAGGCACAGCACCCGGAGCAGCGGCAGCCGGTGCGGCAGGCGCGCCGTAAGCTGCAGTAGGAGCAGCAGCATAAGGGGCTGCCGGAGCTTCGCCGTCTGCAGGGTCAACTTTCCAGCCTCGTATTGAGGTAAACCAGCGGCCATTGTATTCGCGCGATTCGATATCAAAGCTCAACTTGATATTCTGTCCGACCTGAAGCTGGAATTGGTCGGCTTTTTCGCCGAAGAAGTCAAAATGTATCTTGCGGGGATAGCTTTCAAATGTTTCAAGTACGTATTCGCGTTTCTTCCAGGGATTGCCGGCTTTCGAGACACCGGTCATTTCCGGAAGAGCGAGAATGATTTTTCCTGTTACTTCCATTATATATTATTGTATAGTGTTTCTTAAACTGCCGAAGTCGGACCATAGCCACTCCTTCGGCTTTTTCGTTCCCACAAAGTTAATGAAAATTGTTGGACTATCGAAATCCGAGGCGAAAATATTTTGCTCAAAAAGTAATTGGACACAATTCTGAGGAGAAAGCGACATACGCTATGGACGTTTGGAGCCGGGGCGCAATAAAAGGGCGTATAGTAAAGAATCTGTGTTTACCGAATAATCTTACAGTTGCTATCAAAATCAGATAGCAACGAATAAGTGCAAGCAGAAAACAGTGCACTCTAATTTGTATTCTGCATATCGAAAAATTCTCCCCAAAAATCTTTATGGAAATCCCAATAAGGAACAGAATAATCCGAATGGGGAACAATGTGACATAACATTCCAAATCACCCCTTAATCCTATTTAACATAATATCAATTGTCAAAACTTTTAACAAGCGTTTTTCTTTACCATAAAGTTAGCACATGCAATTATGATTTGGGCCACTTAATAGATGTTAATTTGTATTGCCGTCAAAATATCGCTGACAGAATCCGCACGACTTTTTTGGACCGGCATGTTTCCGAATTATTGAGTAGTGCGCGTAATGCAGGAAATGCAGCACCGCACAGATTTAATCCGGGCAACAACAACAGGAAGAGGTTTGAAGAAATCTCAATATGGTCGGTCGGTCCGAGAGAACAATAGACTCCCAAGTTCAAAAGCCCCATATATTAATGTGTGAATTTAGATCGAAGCCATAGAAGCAAACAGCACTACTGAGGGCTGAAGCAGACGGCCTCGAGCTTAATCACAATTATATGCCTGATAAACAAAATATTAATACTTATTAAAAGAATATATCCACAACAATAGCGTTTTAGCTTGCAAATTTTTAACAGAATGATTTTCACTATGTTAAATCGCGCGAATTCCTCAACCATCTACATTTAAGCAGGTTATAATTCTATAAGGGCATCAATTCGACACCATTTGCAAGTATACAAACACACATCGGTTTGCATTTACATCAGCTTGCCTTAGCTCCGAAATTTACAAGTTTACGTCTATCCAATGGCATTCCGATTAACAATTGCTCAGCTCAGTGCAAGAAGAATTCACCTGAAATTTAATATTGTATTAGCATCTAAATTTGCATTAACATTCTAAAACATTTTCAGAAATTAAATGTAAATACCTTTTCACATTCCCTGTATCTACCTAAAACTCATGGATATTACATTCAAAATATCAAGCACTGCTCTAAGCTATGTGTGCAATTCTGTAATGCCGGACTATGTTAATCAATTTTATTAAAGTATTGCGGCATATCTATGGATATATCATACAATATATTAGATAATTAATAGTATTAGAATACCTCTAATTTGCATTCGCAACCAGTCTTTCTGAGTGCGATTGCAAACCGTGAATTTACATTTGCACATAGGGTAAAATTTGCAATTTACAAAAATATTATTTACTTTTGCGTATTGAAAATTTACAATTACGACTATACACAAACGCATAAATGGACTTCGTTTCCCGATTAAAAAGATACATAGAGTGCAAAAATCTGCAGAACTCACAAGTTGCCGACATGGCAGGTATACCCCGCCCTACTCTGTCGCAATTGCTCACCGGACGAAATAAAAAAGTGAGCAACGAACTTATCGAGAAGTTGCACCAGGCATTTCCATCGTTAAACGTGCTGTGGTTGCTTTTTGGCGACGGACCTATGGAGGTGGGCGGAAATATTGAATTCTCAGAGCCTGAAAACGAGTCCGAATCCGACATTTTTTCATCGCAAATATCTGAAAACACGAATACTTACGACACCCTTCAAGCTGGTAAAGATAATGCAGCTGAAACCGATCAGAAAAATGAATCAAGGCATATGACATCGATTCAGCTTGGCGATGGCTCGAATTTGTCGCCCGAACGGCGCGTACAGTCTATAATGGTGTTCTATTCCGACAATAGTTTTGAAGTATTTGAACCTGCACGAAAGTCTGTCGACGACTGACCCACCTTTTCGAACTGTTAATAAACAATGTCACCGGATTACCAAATTTGGTAGTCCGGTGACATTGTTATAATTGCTATATGTCTTTTAGAGGGTGTTTAATAATAAATGTTAATTTCCGGCCGAAAATCACGTGGCGAATTTTGCTCTGAATTGAAGGAGCATAGCGAGCTATGTGACTGAAATGAAGAGCTAAAGGCGCCCGTGATTTTCGAGTGGAATGGTAATTTCTGTATCAACATTATTTTTTGAATTAATG
>CAJTRC010000050.1 GCA_910578365.1 uncultured Muribaculaceae bacterium | reverse complement strand
CGCAATGTATCGTAAGCCAGCCTTCGCCGGTGTCGGTATCCTCACCATATTCTATAAAGTGATTGCCGCCACCGAGTGTGCCGAAGCTCTTGTAGAAGATTCCTTCCTGAAGTTTGATGCGCCGGCAGAAATTGGTTATAAAGTGTGCGTCTATGCGAGGGACTTCATTGATTAGGTAGGGGGCAGCGGAGCGAGCTTTCTGATATTGTGAGTTAAGAAAGCGGAAAAGCTCTTTCTCGTTGAGCGAGTTTTTAATACAGATGTTCGTGCCGGTTGGGATTGCCTCACGGATGCGGTGGTCGAGGAGCGCAAAATCATTCGGATTGACATTTGCCGACAGTCGGTGCATAGATATTGTGCAGCCGATGTCAACGCCTATGTGGTCCGGATTGACATACATTCCTATCGGATAGGCGGTGCCTACATTACACGAGTTCCCGGCGTGGACGTCGGGCATTTGCACTATAGGCACGCCTTCCATTGCCGGATGGTTGCAAAGTTCAGTTATCCAGTCGAGTGCCGACTGTTCTATATTATCGGTGAAGATTTCAGCCGATGTCGAGTGTCCTTTAATAATCATGATGCAAAGTTGGGATGTGCGTGCGCAATGGATTTGCGCACTAATGAAAAAATAGCTATTTTTGTAAAAAAAATTGGATTATGCCCCTCAACCGCGCTACCCTCATACGAATATCGACCATCGACAAGTGCCTTCAGAACCACTACCGCCGCTGGACTATCAACGACCTTATTGACGCCTGCACTGATGCATTGGCAGAGTTTGAAGGACGGAGTAATCCGGTGAGCCGCCGTACCTTCCAGAATGACCTTGCACTGATGCGCAGCGACCGCCTGGGATATAATGCTCCGATTGTAGTAAGGGAAAATAAGTATTATGAATATGAAGATCCGGATTTCAGTATCACGCATCTTCCGCTGAACGATGAAGGACTCGATGCTCTGAACTCGGCTCTCGACATATTGCGACAGTTGCAGGGCTTTCCACAGTTGGCATCGTCGATTGACACCATAAGCAAACTCAACGAGCAGATTTCGCTACATACGGGCGCATCAGTTCCGGCGATGGATATGGAGCATGTGGCAGGATATAAGGGTGCAAAATTTATCGGAGATATTTATGATGCCGTGCGTAAGCAGCAGACTGTTACTATTGAATACCAGTCGTTTAAGGCCCGCCAACCGGAAGCTTTGGTGGTATATCCATATTTATTGAAGGAGTATCGCAACCGATGGTTTCTTATAGGTGAAAAGGCAACAAACCGTGTGCCGCAGGTCAACATCTTTGCCCTTGACCGTATTCATTCGGTTGCCATAGATAAGGAACATCCTTTCAAGAAATGTATTGACTTTGACCCTGAACACTTTTTTGATGATACTATCGGTGTAACCAAAGGCATCCACGACAAGGCGCGGAGAGTGGTTATAAAGATTGACCGCCAACAGGCTCCATACGTTGAGTCAAAGCCGTTCCATAAATCGCAGAAAGTGGAGCAACGTTTCCGCGACGGCTCAATCCAGCTATCATTAAAGGTGGTAATAAACAATGAACTGGAGCGTCTGATACTCGGCTACGGAGGTCATGCCGAGGTAATAGCTCCTCCGGAGTTCCGTGCCCGAATTGCCGAAAGTGTGAGCATCGCCGCCGCCAGATATAAAGATTAGTCCGGCGAGAAGAAAGCGAGTAAATCCCAGTCGTCGGGCGTCACAGTCATTAGGTAAAGTCTGGCCCGATGTCGGGTTTGGGGTTATATCGTCCCGGTTGATGTCGTCTGCGTTCAGGCATCTTTTATGTTGATTAAGTTAGGGTCGCTTAGGTTTGAGTAATCGGCGTTTATAATTGCACCATTGGATAATGTGATGCCGCTCTGTTCCTTGACTCCGTGTTGTGCATGGATATGACCGAAGAGATGAGCTTTTAGATTCAATGTCGATACTTTAGCAAGTAGTTCCTCCGAACCATAATTTATTCCATCGTCAAAATCAAGTATGCCATAAGCCGGGGAATGAGTAATCAGGACATCGGTATTGCTCGGAATTTTATCATAATTGCTACTTTGACGGTCAGTTATGCAATCACCCATAAACATCGGGATTCCATAAAACCTCACACCATCAATCTCAATGCCAGAATTGCAGAGATAATGGACGTTGCCGTCCAAACCGATGCTATTTGCGCCATAAAGGCAATCGTCATGGTTGCCACAGATAAAGATTTTATGTTTGTATGGCAAGTCACAAAACCAGTTGAGGAAATCAATAGCCTCCTGCTCAGTGCCCACCATACAGAAATCGCCGGAATGTACCACCACATCGGCCTCGGGTAAATCCCGAAGCCGATGGTGGCAGTTGTGAGTGTCAGAGAGGTGGAGTATTTTCATTAAATAAGTCCTGATTCTATTACGTTGAGTGCCTCCTTGTCGGAATATTCAAAGGCGTTTATGAAGTTAATATCCGGATAACGTTCTGTAAGTTCCGCGTTATTGAGAATCTTTACCGGTATATCCGAAAGTGATTTCTTTAACCCAATGTGCATTAGCAACGCGCATTATTGTTTCAGCCATATTGCAACCGGCACCACCGATTGCAAGTATCATTGTCTTACTCATAAGCTATATATAGTTGTTACTCCCGGCAAAGTTAGCGTAAAGATGACTCAATTTTCGATACTACATCCGCAAACTACAATCCATAGAACGTCTTTACCTTATCGTCTAACCAATCCGGATTCTCTTGTGCCAGTTTCTGATAAGTCAGAGGATTGTGCTCAATGACAATCATCTTTCCATTTGATTTCCCAGCCCATTTTTTTATGTCAACAAGAATAGCATCGCCATGGGCTCCAATCACATCAGAGTAAAGAGAATGGTAATTCTCATATTCAATAGCTTGATTATGAAGAATATGAGTCGAATCGTAGAATATCGTAGCATAGATTAGTACCTTAGCGTCATCATTGTAAGCTTTTATATATTCAGATTGGTCTTGGTTGTCCTGCGGTCCTTTTACCAATCCGATCAGGTGACTGATTGACTGTTTTATGCCCTCAAGGTATTGAGGCAGTTCAGATCGGAGGATAAGATTGGTCGCTTCTTTATCAATGGTAATCCCTCGGCTGTTAAGGGCATCCATGATACCTGATTGCTTATACAAATCCTTGTAGCTTGATCCATACTCATTCTCAGTTCTGGTATCTTCAAACATTTCAGTAAGTTTCGACTCCAAGAAGAGTATCGTCTTTCTGTCACCACTTACAAGAGCAACATCAACACATGATGGATGACCTATGACTTTGTTTCTTACTTCAAAGAAGGCTCTGGTAAAATTCATTGTTTTACCTCCGACTTCAAGTGTGATTGACTGCCCGTCTTTGGGTGTATAAAGTTTGTAGAACACCAACAACGGGAGAAGAGCTGAAGAAACAACCGAGTTGATTTTGGTTATCTCTTTTCCCACTCCCTCAGTCACAGCTTTAAAAGCAGCATTAAATGCCTCCGCATACTCAGATGAGACTCCGAACCGCTCTCTGAACAGAGCGGTGAATAAGTCGCTGTCAAAAAGTAATTCTGCGCCACTTTTTGATGAAACTTTGGGAAATTTCAATGAATCTCTAAATTGCTCAGCAATTTTTTTAATTTTGTTTTTCTTAGTACTTGTCATACTTGGCACTTTTGTATGGGAAACAAATTTAGTGATTTTCAGTTGGATTACAAAGCAGTTCGTTGTAATTCTCCATGCCGAGGATTGATTTTAATTCATCCTCGGTGATGAAGTCACCAGTATCTCCGGCACAGGTGTTCCATCTCGAAGTGATTGAAACGATTTTGTTTTCAGGGCTGACTTCAACAGCTATGAGAGAATAACCGAAGCGGTCACGCGGGAAGCCAATGCCCGGAATACAAGGCGTGTCCCACCATTCTCCGTTACCACAGAAGTAGAACCGGTTGCCATTGGCGGTATAAGCATTGAATGATTCTTCTGAAATAACGATACACCAAGATGTCATGTCGAGATATTGACTGGCCTCTGCATAACTTCCGATATAATCAACGGTATAGTCAAATTCAATCGTTGGCTCTTCAACGGTAGTCATAGGTGAAATTCCTATGATTTCACAAACCGTTTCAGGGGTTGCTTCATTGAAAGTGTTGTTGAAAAAGTCAAAACCCGGAGTTTGGTCGATGACCTTTAGAATAAGTCGCACACGACTTACATCATCGGGATTGTTGATGTTGATTAACCCCTTCATATTCCATAAAAAAATACCAATACCGAACTTCATTAGCCGGGTTTTGAGTTCGGGGAACAACTCAAGATAGCGTGGTACTTGATCCGAAGCCATAAACTCATCGAACCACCAGCTTAGATATTTTAGATGCTTCTCCTCCATAATCACGATGCAAAGTTAGTAATGTGGTGTCCCATTTCTTGAGGCATATTTTTTTGTCACACCCGGATTTCGAGTGCCAACGATTGCTAATTTCATATTTCAGATTTGTGTTGGTACTCTTCTTTAATACGATGAAGGATTTTAACCGAATGTAAACATCTGTTAAATCTTGAATTATTCTTGTTCCTATCCCCTTAACATAATTATCGTATCGGCTATAATATAGACACTTGCAGGTTAAGAATATTTAACACATACAGCAAAATTTATGGTGACTATTCAGCGGACAGGGTGAGCCAATAACAATCCACTATGATTGGCAGCCGGACCGGATTTGTTTTGCGTTACAAAGTTTTATTATTAAATTTGCATTCTATAGGCCATGGCTACTTGCCGGGCAGCGAAACTCAGGAATATTAATTTGATTAATAACACGAATTATGAGCATCGAGCACAAAGCGTTTGTATTTGATACCGATAAATTTCACGCCGAAATCGAACCTGTAATGCAAGCCAGTATCGCAGACCCCGATGTGGCTCACCGATACATCAGCGAGCATCTCGACGAACTGCAATCGCCCTACTCCGGCTGTGCGCTGAACGAAGACTGGGAAAGTGAATTCGACGATCTTACGCTACAGGTTTATTTCGACATTCTGCTTACCGCCTGCTATGATGTGGAGGACGACCGCGGCCTGGGCGAAATGTGGGATGCCGTGAACGAAGTGATTAAATCGCTCGACGTATTTGAAGAGGGCGAGCTGCCGGTAACAGGCTGGCAAGTAGAAATCGATGATGTTGTGGTAGACCCCGGTATGGAAGGCCTCGGCATAATTGAATCCGACGAGGTTGCCGAAATTCTGGAGGTTCTGAAGGAGAACCGCGATGCCGCCGCCGATGCCGAACCGGAAGACCTGCTCTATGAGGCTGACGCTGATGAATGGATGGAAGCCTACGACGACCTTTGCTGCCTGTACGACGACGCTCTGCAGCAACATAAAGGCCTGCTCCTTACTTTCTGACTTTGCTACTACGGAAATGAACGGCTCTAACCGAAATCGCCTGAGAGAGGCACGGCGCATGAAAAAAGCAAGACCGCAATTTGTACTGATTACCCAAAACGGCTCTCAGCGCACGTCGCACGTGACCGATGCCCGTATTATGAAGGAGGTGTACGAAATTGAGGCAAACCATCACGTAATCCTTGAACGTTGCACGCCTATGAAGCTGATAAGCCAGGCGGAGTGTTTTGCTATCTCGTTCTACAGTGATTCACGTGTGGCCGTATTTTTCAGAGTGCAGAAAACGGAGCTGTGCATGATTCGCTACGAGGTATCGCGCGATGTGGCTGCCGATATCATGTGCAACTTCTTTATATCTGACAAATTACCCGACATGTCGGCCTGGACGCTAATGGAATTCAGCACCGGACCGCATACCGGCAAACCCAACCTCAGTGTCGACAACAACACTTTCCGGTATTTCAACGATGCCGACGTTGTAGCGGCCCTCAACAATATTATCGATGGCAAATCGCTGTGGATGCTGTATGAATTTTGCGGCGAAATCAACGGATATATAGAGATTAAGCGCTATAGCGATGCCCCGTCCGATACTGTTAAGTACAAAGTGGAATGTGTGGGCTGGACAAATCCGGTTCCTATCGGGTACCGGACAGTTACAAGCGATGTCGGCTCTTTAAGGAAATGGCTGTGGGATTTGGTCGACAGCAACAAACTTCCGGAACCGTCACCCGTATGGGAGAGTTTTGATGTATCAGACTATTTCCGGCAGCTGACATCACGATTTTCAGATAACGAATAAAAAAACAGATGAACGGTAAATACAGTCAGCCTGTCGAACAGGCAGTGGATTTGATTTGGACAAGCTTCGACCGCGACGAGATACGCCGCGGCTATGCCATGCTTATGCAGGAGGCGCAGCGGGGCGATGCCGATGCGCTGGCTTTCATTGCGCGGTGCTTCATGGGCGAGCAGTATGTATGGAGCGGAGCCGGCTTCAAACCCGATAACGAAAACGCTTCGAAACTGATACAGAAAAGCGCCATGTCGGGCAGCGCCACCGGTGTGCTTTGTGCCGTGCGTAGCGGCAACCTTACCCCTTCGGTACAGCGCGGCATGCCTTTCGCCTCGTTTAAGGAGGCTTTCGAGGAGATTCTCCTACAAGCCGAAGGCGGCAATGCCTTTTGCTGCTACATGGTGGGCAATGTATATTTTTGGGGCGACTATCTGCTTGTGGAGCCTGAACTTGCCAAGCAATTCAAAACAGAACAGGACTACAATGCCTTGGCATATCCGATAGCGAAGAAATGGTATGAACGCAGCTTCGACGGACGCATCTGTGCCGGATGGGGCAATTACTGCGATATCCGCGAATCAGGGCTGTGCGATATAGCACAGCAGGAATTTGAATCATACTATCAGAAGCTGGCTGAAATATCGCCTGTGATATGCAACAACTACGGACATTATCTGGAATATAGCCACAACAATCCTCAGGCTGCCCTCACTTACTACGCCAAAGCGGCTTATCTGGGCGACGCGCAGGGTGCATACAATGCCGGACACGTTTATGAGTGCGGCGAAATTGTGGAAGAGAATATCGAACTCGCCTACCGCTTCTATGAAATGGCCGCTCACCGTGGACATCCGGCCGGGCAGTTCGAGATGGGCTACTATCATTTTGAAGGATGTGGCGACGCGCAGCAGGATTACGCCAGGGCTGTGCAGTGGTTCGAAAAGGCTTACGAGAATCCTAAATGCAGCGATGTGACACGAACCCAGACTGCCGCCTACCTGGGCATATGCTGCCAGGACGGACTTGGTACGATACAGGACGACGAGGCCGCTCTGGAATATCTACAGGAGGCCGAGGAAGAAATCGACTATTTGTGGGACAGCATCAAGGCCAAGGTTCTCACAGCCTTGGGTGTGGCATACGCTTTCGGACGCGGCACCGACGTAAACATCGAACTCGGCCGTCGATACCTGGAAGACGCGGTGAAGCTGGACTCGGAAGAGGCCGAGGAGCATCTGCGCTATGTTAATTCGTTGGATTCCGAAT
Organism: uncultured Muribaculaceae bacterium; assembly: GCA_910578365.1. Taxonomy (GTDB): domain Bacteria; phylum Bacteroidota; class Bacteroidia; order Bacteroidales; family Muribaculaceae; genus CAG-873. The sequence continues at coordinate 11,156 of CAJTRC010000050.1, read as the reverse complement.
CCGACGGGCGCCCACACGCTGCAAAGGCTATAGACCCGTTTTTTCAGGATTTGGCCGAAAAAATCCGCGATGCAGCCGAAAAGGATTTACACGACATCCTGGAGCAGACAGGCGACGAACACATCTACACGGCTGCCTTGGTCACCGACAGCGATTGCTATTCGCTGTTCCTGACTGTAAACACGGTGGAATACCTCGAAAATGAATGCGACGAAGCGGACGATGCCTGCAAATGGCATCCCGATGAATGGGGCTATTCCGACGGACACGACAGTGAACTGGTGAAACTCAGCGCCTTGCTCTGGCAAAATCAAGATAAGATGCCCGGCAAAGATTATTTCTTCAACGAGCTTATATCCGCTATGAAGCTTCTGAAGGAAACGGGCATTTTCAAAGAGCTGACCGACGAGATTACCTTCTTTGTATCGATATCGGATGACGAGGATGCCGAGAATCTTGAAGACTATTCGGCCTCGCAACTGAATTCATTGCAATTGGCCTCGGCTTTCCTCGACAGAGCCAGATAAGCGTACCTTCCCGTCGGCTACGCTCCACCATAATGCGGCTACGAGCCGCTTCGGCTGAAAGGACTTGTCTTTACATATACTCGATAGTTCTTTATCGCGCCCGGAGCGCCGTGCTCCATGCGCGGCAGATATTGTATGGCGCTGATGTTGCGAACCGAGCCAAGGTCGATAACGAAACTGTGAGGAAATGCCGAGCCGGGGGCAGTGCTCCAGTAGGTTGATTCCTGAAGGTCGAACAGTTTGTCGGCGCTGTGATTGCCCTGCTCCACGTCTTCGCTGTCAACCCAGGCTATGGTCCACGGTTCGCGCGAAAGGCGCTCGCCATTATCGTCGAGAATGTAGAATTCGGCTATTGCGGCCCGGTCGTCGGAGTTATGGCTGTCGAGCGCCTCAAAGCATATGTAGCGCGCCTGTACGGGCTGACCGAACTCCTGTTCCTGCCATCCGTCGCCGGGTTTGTCGACACTGAATGTGCCGCGGTACACGCCCCTGGGCAAGCGTCCGGAGGCATCGGCGCTGAAATTGCCGATGGGACTGTATTCCATCGAATCGTAGAAGTCAGGGGTATCTTCAAGATTATACACCTGCCAGTTCGCGTTCGCCGTTGCGGCGGTCGAGCGTGCCTGTGTATTTACCGTCGACGAATATCTGTGCGTAGTCATGCGGGTCGCTTACAGTAAGTATGACACCATCGGCGAGTTCGGGCAGTTCGGTGCGGTAAAGTATGCTGCCGAAACCCTGGTCGTATTCCTCCATAGTCCGTATGGAGGCATCGGTTTTAGGAGCGGGCAGATTTGCGAACAATGGAGCTGCTTCGGAGAATTCAAACGGCTTCACCTCCACGGCCGGTACAGACGCAGGCACTTTGGGCAGTTTGCCGCTGCTGTAGTCCGCCATAACGCGGCGCAGCATATGATATTTAGGAGTGGCCAGTCCGGCCTCCGATATCGGAGCGTCGTAGTCGTAGCTGGTCACGTCGGGAGCGAATCCCGGCGAGTTTGCGCCGGCCCAATGGCCCCAGTTTGTACCACCGTGGGCCATGTACAGGCTGAAAGCTATGCCGCGGTCGAGCATACTGCGTATGCCTTCAATCATGTCGGAGGCAGGGCGGGTTTCGTGGTTGGCGCCCCATTTGTCGAACCAACCGCTCCGGAACTCGCTGCACATCAGCGGGCTTTCGGGCCGGGCCTCACGCAGGGGGGCGAACTGCTGTTCGATGTCGGCTCCGGTGCCGAAATTGATGGTCCAGATTAGGTCATCAAGGCCGTTGTCGAGGAAATTCGACGACCAGTCGCACTGAAACAGTGTTACTTCATCGCCGAAATTACGCCTTATCATGTCGCGTATGTTTGCCACATACTCCTTGTCGATGCCATAGCTACCGTATTCGTTCTCCACCTGTACCATAATTATCGGACCGCCGTCGGCTATGGTCAGGCCGCGTATCTGTTCGGCCACAGCTTTCTGGAACTTGTCGACACGCTCCAGAAAGTAATGGTCGTTCTCGCGCAGGCGTATGTCTTTCTTCTTCAGCAGCCACCATGGCAGACCGCCCATCTCCCACTCGGCACACACATAGGGTCCCGGGCGCAGAATCACCTTCATGTCGTTGGCCCGGCAGAGGCGAATGAATTCGGCCAGGTCGTTCTGTCCGCTAAAGTCAAAGCAGTCGGGTTTCTGCTCGTGTATGTTCCAAAACACATACAGGCAGATAGTGTTCATGCCCATGGCTTTGCACATTTTGATACGGTGGTCCCAGTAGGGGCGCGGTATGCGCGGATAGTGCAGTTCGGCCGCCTTTACCACATAGGGTTCGCCATTAAGCAGGAAATTACCGTTTCCGGCCCGGAAGCTGCCGCCGGATGCGGCTTGGGACGATATGGAAAAGCAGGCCAGCACAACGGCCATGATAAGAATGATTCGTGTTTTCACGTCAAAATAATTGCATATGATTCTGACGCAAAATTAATAAATTATGTATTCTTAACACAGCCGGAATCGGTCATATTAGATACCGGAATCAGTCAATTTACTTATTTTGTCCGATTTGTTTCCTTACCATACTCGCTCAGATAGGCCTCGCAGGCCTCGCACAGTTCGGCGTACCATTCTTTGCCAAAGCGGCGCTCGAGCGGCCCTTTGAGAAACTGATACAGCCGCACTCCGTTTTTGCGCCCCAGCAATTCGGCACACTTGCATATCTTCCAGCGGTGATAATTCACGGCTGTGAATGTGGGATACTCGGTAAGCCGCAGCGGATAGAGGTGGCACGACACCGGCTTGCAGAAGTCGATACGTCCCTGACGGTAGGCGCGCTCTATGGCGCAGTGGCACATGCCGCCGGCCTCGTAGCAGGTGAACACACAGTTTCGGCCATCGATAATCGATGTCACCAGGTCGCCTTCCTCGTCGATATAGGCCACACCGTTGCTGTCGATTTCGCGCTTGGCGGCAGGCAGCAACTCGTCGTATATCTCAGGCAGAATTTCCTCGATTTTTTTCTTTTCTTCTTCGGTAATAGGGGCACCGGCATCTCCTTCGATGCAACATTCGCCCAGACAGCTGTCGAGGTCGCAGCAAAAAAACTGTTCGGCAAGGTCGAGGCTCACCAATGTATTCTGTATCTCAAGCATTATTTCTTCTTCTTTTTCCATAAAACAGGCTCTAAAATCTTAATAGGGCCACCCCCAGCAGACGGTCGTTGCGGCTGCCGGGCTTGCGTTCATATACTTTCACGGTGTATTCGTTCAGGGTCTGGTGTTTGTCGCCCTCCACTGCAGCCGTATAGCCGCGGCGCGCACCCCGGGGCACTGTCAGATACTGATAGTTGTAGGCGCCTTGCTTGAGCAACATCACCCGCTCGTAGCGCCCGCGCTCGCGGTTGTACTGCATGCGCGAGTTTTCGTCGAAGCGACGCATGGTAAAGTCGCCGTCGAGAAACACCATTGTATCGGGGTCGTATGGCATATCGAGCGAAAATACCACCACGGTGTAGTCGGCCTGCACATCGGGGTCGGAGCTGTTGTATTCATGGATTACAAAGCGGCCTTTTTGGGTTTCGTCGTAAAGGTACTGGCTGCCTGCGCGAGGCTCGTCGGTAGCCAGTATGTGGTAGTAGTACGGATTTATGAACTCCACACTCTCCACACCCATTGGCGGAAACTGAGTGCTCACTGTTTCCATGCGGCGGTATTCGTTGCCGGCTTCGAACAGCAGCTGCGGCTGATGCTCGTAAATCGAAGTTGTGCCCGACATGCGCAGAGGCTGCCGCAGGGCCACTTCGTTGTCGAGGCGTCCGTTCTGCTGCACCACCACAAAGAGATCGTTGAAAGGGTCGGCCACACCACTCTCGCGGGTGTCGATTCTCAGCTCGAGCTGCTGGTGACCGGCGTTATAGTCGACATCGGTGCGCGACGTCACATTGCCGCTGATGCCCACTTTTTCCTCGCACACCATAAAGCGGCATTGCGCCCACACGTCGTCGGGGTCCGACTCCGGATATATCTGCAGCAGGTAATTGCCCGACAGCAATGGTGCCACATCGGCATTGGGTATCGTAAGGTTATAGTTCACATAGTGTACCAGGGTAGCCTCCGAGAAGCGGTAATCGGTAATCTCGCCTTCGTTGAAGCCGTCGAGGAATTCCGAGTCGACTAATGTCGACGGACTCCAGTCGGCCCGGCAGTGTACCAAACGGTAGCGCAGGTAGTCGCGGTCTTCGGAGAGTACGTCGAAGTTTATCGCCAGCACGTCGCCGCTGCCCAGACGCAACACCGCAGGACCGTATGGGTCGAGCGGATTGACTATCCTCAGCGAGCGCACCCGGTCGTTGGGCGTGCCTGTCATGGTGTCGCCTGCCGCCATTGCCGCCAGCCACACCAGCAGTGCCATTAATACAGCGCTTAATCTTACCATGCCACCGGCTCCTTTCCATGCTGCTGCAACCAGCTGTTGCAGGTTGTAAAGTGATGGTTTCCGAAGAATCCCCGGTAAGCCGACAAGGGCGAAGGATGCGGCGAAGTAAGCACCAGATGTCTGCTTTTGTCAATCAGTTCCTGCTTGCGTATTGCATAGCGGCCCCACAGCATGAACACCACATGGTCGCACTGCTGCGATACCTTGCATATGACGGCATCGGTAAAACGTTCCCAGCCCATGCCCTGATGCGACGCCGCATGGTGGGCATCGACTGTAAGGGTGGCATTGAGCAGAAACACACCCTGGCGTGCCCAGCGGCTCAGGTCGCCGTCGGGAGGCATCGGTGCGCCGGTATCGGCGCTTACCTCCTTGAAAATATTCAACAGCGACGGCGGCATGGGCACTCCGGGCGCCACCGAAAAACACATGCCGTTGGCCTGCCCGGGGCCGTGATAAGGGTCCTGCCCCAGAATCACCACCTTCACATCGGGCAGAGGACAGGCATCGAAAGCGGCAAAAATTTTGGAAGCAGGAGGAAACACCGTACCCGCCGCGTATTTGCCGCGTACAAAGTCGGTAAGCTGTCGGAAATATTCAGATTCAAATTCACCGGCCAAAGCAGTTTTCCAGCTGTTTTCTATTCTTACGTTCATATTGCAGTCGAAATTATTTGCAAATATACGAAAAAAGCAGTACTTTTGCACAGCAAATTTCAAATGCACCCATAGTTCAATGGATAGAATAACGGATTCCGGTTCCGTCGATTGGGGTTCGACTCCCCATGGGTGTACAAAAGCTCCTTTTTCAAGGAGCTTTTTTTATAGCTTGTTTTTTTCTGATTATTTATCAGCTCCTCTATTTGGCAATTTCCTATATATCGGAAACCGAACTTTTCATAATACCCCACATGGTCTGTACACAGATTCAAGTATTTGAAACCATAATAGGAGGCATCCTGGATACCACTGTGGCAACGGGTTTTCTGCATTCAGGAAGTTACGAAAACAATCGTCATACACCATATTGGATTCTTCCGAAGCCCATTTGTCTTGAAAGTAGGCTATCGCAGATTCGGGATATTATTTGCATAAAATTATTGTTTGTGATAGTTTCTGATTTGATTTGCTATTCAATGACAACCGATAGTTATAAAATCAGAATAAAACGCTGAAAAATAGCATTTCAGCGAGCCTCAGTCGGCGAGAGGGTTTCGTCGAGGTAGTTGCGCCGACGTGGCTGAAATTCATTTTTTTCCTTGGCTGCTTTTTTCTTGCTGCGTACCTGACGCAGGCTATCACGTACGGCAGCCCGTTGTGCCGCAGCGGCTTTCCTCAGCGAGTCGGCATGCCTGTCGAGGCTGTCGGCCTTAGCGCGATATACACTGTCGGCGGCGGCTACGGCGGCAAGTTCATTGCCGGAACTACGGCTCGGCATCATGGTGCAAGTAGCTGCAAGCAATGCTGCCACAAGTACGCATAATGCCACAGTTTCGGACTTTGTAAAACGTCGCCTGTTCATATTTCAACGAAGTTGGACAGCAGTATCAAGGCTATCATCAGCGGTGCCAGATAGCGTATCAGCATAAGCACCACGGCATGGCTGCGGCTGCGGCGACTGTCGTAGTTGGTGAGTTCTTGTTTGAGCAGACTCTTGGGGGCGAACCAGCCTACATATACGCACACACCGATGGATACCAGCGGCAACAGTATGTTGGTGGCGAAATTGTCGAGGAAGTCGAAGATGGTACGCCCGAATATGGTGAAGTCCGACAGCGAGCCGAACGACAGTGAACACAGCGCGCTAAGCGCCACCAGCGGCAGCAACACGGCCAAAGTGGCTTTGACGCGGCTCAGATGCAGACGGTCCTGCATAAAGGCTATCGTGACCTCGGCTATCGACACGCAACTGGTAAGGGCCGCCACAAGCAGCAGTACAAAGAACAGGGTCGACCAAAGCCACGGTGCCGGCAGATTGGCGAATACTTCGGGTAGCGTCACGAATATTAGCGTGGCTCCGCGAAGCTCGTGGTCGGCCAGTCCGAACGATGTCACTGCCGGGAATATGATAAAGCCCATAAGCACGGCCACCAGCAGCGACATCAGCGATACTATGCCGGAGGTCTTGCCAAGCTTGGTGTCGGCGGGGTAATATGCCGAGTATGTTATGAGTATGCCCATGCCAAGGCTGAGCGAAAAGAAGGTCTGCCCCAGGGCATTGACCAGCACCGCCGGTGTGATTTTACTGAAATCGGGCTTAAGAAAGTATTCCAGCCCCACGCCTGCATCCGGCAGAGTAAGTGTGACACAGCATAGCGCCAGCAATATCACAAACAGCACCGGCATAAGCACATTGCTCAAGCGCTCTATGCCTTTCTGTACACCCCACATAAGCACTCCTATGTTCAGGGCTATCATGCCGTATGTGGCCAGCAAGGGTGTGAGGTCGGTGCAGATGTAGTCGTTCATTTTCTGCTGGAAATAACCGTCGGCTGACGCGGTGCCGTGTATTGTCTGTATGCCTTCGTACAGACCTCCGTCGACCGATTGTATCAGATATATCAATGTCCAGCCGGCAACCACCATGTAGAATGTCAGAATCAGATACGAGGCCACAATCGACACTGCGCCGACACCCCACCAAGCTGTGTGTGGAGAGAGCCGGCGGAATGCGCCCACGGCATCGCTGCGGCCTGCACGGCCAAGCGAAAACTCGGCCAGCATCACCGGAATACCAAGCAGTATGGTGCATGCCACATATACTATCAGGAAAGCGGCCCCGCCGTTGGCTTGTGTTTCGGCAGGAAAACGCCATACATTGCCCAGCCCTACGGCCGAGCCTACTGTGGCCATCACAAGGCCGATTTTGGACGAGAAATTAGCTTTTTCTGACATAGTGGATTAACGTTTAGTGTTTAACGTTTAGTAGGTAGTGAGTAATTAGTATCAACCGATAAAAACTTGCCAAAGGCGTTAAACATTAAACATTAAACATTATACATTATACATTAAACATTAAGCCTTCAGTAAGTCAGCGCGCTCAGACGGTGCTCAAGGTCGGTGCTGCTCAGGCGCGTGTACAGTTTGCCGCGGTAGGCAAACGATATACGGCCCGTTTCTTCCGACACTACTATGGCGGCGGCATCGCAGGCCTGCGCTATGCCCAATGCCGAACGGTGACGCAGACCAAGCGAGCGGGGCACATCGCTGTCGTGACTTACCGGCAGTATACAGCCGGCCGAAACAAGGCGTCCGTGGGCCACAATCAAAGCGCCGTCGTGAAGCGGGGAGTTCTTGAAAAAAATGTTCTCTATCAGGCGAGTGTTGATTCTCGCGTCGATGATATCGCCCGTCTTTTCGTAGTCGTCGAGAGGTATCGTTTGTTCTATAACAATTAAGGCGCCCGTTTTGCTTTTTGACATTGACATACAGGCGTAAACTATTGCCAGAATCCACTCGTGCTTTTTGTCGTCTTCTTCGCTGTGATGGTGAAAAAGGGCGCGCAGAAAGCGCCATCGGCGGTGTGAGCCCATTTCTACCAGAAAGCGTTTTATCTGGTCCTGGAAGAGTATTACAAGTATCAGCAGGCCTATGCCCATGAATTTGTCGAGTATCGAGCCTATCAGGCGCATGTCGAATATCTCGCTGGCGAAAACCCACAGTATGGTAAAGGCCATGACGCCATAGAAGATGTTGATGGTGCCCGACTCTTTCATAAGCCGGTAGACATAGTACAGCAGCAGCGCTACAAGCAGTATGTCTATTATGTCTTTGATACCGAAGTCTATCATATTTCCGGAGAGATTATATGGTGGTTATCAGAATCGCTGCATGGCGCAGTATATTTCCACTGCCTGACGTGCGGCCTGAACGTCGTGTACACGCAGTATTGAGGCGCCACGGTCGAGAGCCAGTGTGTTCACGGCAGTGGTACCGTTGAGGGCGTCTTCGCTGCCTATGCCAAGCAGACGGGTAATCATTGATTTGCGCGACACTCCTACAAGCACCGGACGGCCAAGGAGGCCGAATGTGTCGAGTTCGCGCAGCATGCGGTAGTTCTGCTCCAGTGTCTTGCTGAAGCCGAATCCGGGGTCGATTATGACGTCGTTCACTCCGAGTACCGACAGACGGTGCAACTTGGCGCTGAGGTCGGCAGCCACATCGGCGGTTACATCGCCATAGCTGCAGTGCTGCTGCATGTCGGCGGGTGTGCCGCGCATGTGCATGAGTATGTAGGGTACATGCAGGCGTGCCACGGTTTCGAACATATCGGGGTCGAGCGTGCCACCTGATATATCGTTGATTATGTCGGCCCCCCACTCTGTAACCGCTTTTTCGGCTACATCGGCACGGAAAGTATCCACACTCACGGGCACATCAGCGCTCACCGAGCGTATGGCGTCGAGGGCCATGTGCAGGCGGTCGCCTTCATCGGTGGCGCTCACATCGGCGGCTCCGGAGCGCGATGAGTATGCGCCTAAATCAAGCATGTCGGCGCCCTGACTGAGCATCATGCGGGCACGCTCGGCTACGGCACGGCTATCGGCTGTGCGTGAGCCGGGGTAGAATGAATCGGGAGTAGCGTTTATTATACCCATAACGGCAGGCCGGTCGTATTCAACCAGCCTGCCGTTGATATTTAGGGTGAATGGATTCATCAGCGGTTGGCGCGTTTTCGTTCTATTTCATCAAGTATAATCTTGCGCAGTCGCAGGTGGTGGGGAGTAACCTCCACATACTCGTCTTCTTTTATATATTCGAGGGCTTCTTCGAGCGAAAATACCACCGGCGGCACAATGCGGGCTTTGTCGTCGGCACCGGAGGCACGCATGTTGGTGAGTTTCTTCGACTTGGTCACGTTCACCACTATATCGTTGTCCTTGGCGTTCTCGCCTACAACCTGGCCGGCATATACCTCTTCCTGAGGGAAGATGAAGAAGCGGCCTCGGTCCTGCAGCTTGTCTATGGCGTAAGCGTAGGCGGTACCGGCTTCAAGGGCTATGAGCGAGCCGTTGCTGCGGCGTTCGATATCGCCTTTCCAGGGCTGGTACTCCAGGAATCGGTGGGCCATGATGGCCTCGCCTGCCGAAGCTGTAAGCACGTTGTTACGCAGGCCTATGATACCGCGTGAGGGTATCTGGAATTCCATGTGTACTCGGTCGTTCTGGGTGGTCATCGACACCAGTTCGCCTTTGCGGCGGGTCACCATATCGATGATTTTCGACGAGTACTCTTCGGTTACGTTTACAGTCAGCAGCTCTACCGGCTCGCATTTCTTGCCGTCGATTTCCTTGATTATAACCTGGGGCTGGCCTACCTGCAATTCGTAGCCTTCGCGGCGCATGGTTTCGATAAGAACCGACAGGTGAAGGACTCCGCGGCCGAAAACCGTCCACACATCTTCATGGTCGGCCTTGGTGACACGCAAAGCCAGATTGCGGTCGAGCTCCTTGGTCAGGCGGTCGCCTATGTGACGCGATGTCACATACTTGCCGTCGCGGCCGAAGAAGGGGCTGTCGTTGATGGTGAAACTCATCGACATTGTAGGCTCGTCGATGGCTATACGTGGCAGCGGCTCCGGATTTTCGAGGGCTGCCACGGTATCGCCGATTTCAAAGCCGTCAATACCAACCAGTGCACAGATATCGCCGCTCTTTACCGATTCGACTTTCTTGCGGCCCATGCCTTCGAAAGTATGAAGTTCTTTGATGCGCTGCTTTACCACTGTGCCGTCTTTTTTGCACAGCGCTATGTCCATGCCCTCGCGCAGTTCGCCGCGGTGCACACGGCCGACGGCTATACGGCCCACATAATTCGAGAAGTCGAGCGAGGTTATGAGCATCTGGGCGTCGCCTTCGTACACAGTGGGTTCGGGTATGTATTCGATGATTGCATCGAGCAGGGGCAGAATATTGTCGGTGGGCTTTTGCCAGTCGGTACTCATCCAGCCTTCCTTGGCCGAGCCGTAGATAGTGGGGAAGTCGAGCTGTTCTTCAGTGGCATCGAGATTGAACATAAGATCGAATACCATCTCCTGCACTTCGTCGGGACGGCAGTTAGGTTTGTCGACCTTATTAATCACCACCACGGGCTTCAGCCCCATCTGAATTGCCTTCTGGAGCACGAATCGGGTCTGAGGCATAGGCCCCTCAAAGGCGTCGACCAGCAGCAGACAGCCGTCGGCCATATTCAGCACACGCTCTACCTCACCGCCGAAGTCGGCGTGTCCCGGGGTATCGATAATGTTGATTTTATAGCCTTTGTAGTTTATTGATACGTTTTTGGAGAGGATGGTTATACCTCGCTCGCGTTCGAGGTCGTTGTTGTCCAGGATAAGTTCGCCGGCATTCTGGTTCTCACGGAAGAGATTGCCTGCCAAAAGCATCTTGTCAACCACGGTTGTCTTGCCATGGTCGACATGTGCTATGATTGCAATGTTTCTAATATTCTGCATATATGTAGGTGTAGCTATGGAAACGCTATCGCGTTTGAGTCTGCAAAGTTACGCAGAATTTTTCATTCCGAGGGTATTATTGCGCAAAAAAGAGCCACGTTTTGTTCTACCCTACTTTCTTCGCAGGTTCAACTGGCAAGTGCAAAATTAGCGATTTGTTTGAAGAACTCGGTTTTCGGGTTTGAGAAACCGAGTTTTTTCCGTGGCCTGAGGTTTAGTTTCTTTGCGACATTCTTGATGTATAGGTCAGTGAAATCATTG
>CAJTRC010000049.1 GCA_910578365.1 uncultured Muribaculaceae bacterium | reverse complement strand
TCGGTAATCATGATACAGTATTTATTGTTTGACACCTCTAAATTACTAAATATCAGTGATATTACCAAAAGAATCGGCAACTTTTTTAAGCTGCCGATTCAACTTTTTTATGGTGTTCCTTATCCCGAACTCGCGTTACTAATTTTGAAGTTCGATTGGGCGCATTTACGCCGGTCGAACGCACTTGGTCAAGTGGCTTATTTTTATTCATAACTAATTGATTTACAACTATAAAGTTACGAAAAATTGGTCACTTGACCAATTTTTATACCACTTATTTTATTGAAAATCAGAGAAATAAATGCGAAAATCACCCTTTCCCATTCAGACTTCCCCCGCTATAAAATAAAAGGCTTTTCGGAAGCACTAGACTTTTTAAACGAAAGAGCCGTGGGCAAAATGGCCCGCAGCTTCAGCGCAAAATGCTTTCCGGTTGTGCCTGCGACAGGAATCGGAAATTCATTATCAGAAAATCGCGACCTGTTTTCTTGTAGATTATCGAAAGGATGTTAAGCACGTTCTGATGGCATTTAGCCATTACAGAACTTGCGAATTTTGCATCAGCATCATTTTTAATGGTGTGTTTTATGGCATCCCATATAGCTTGTGAATACCAGCTTATTACCTGTTCTCCGCTCTCTTCAATCCGGATTAACTCGTCTACATCGCTTTTTGTAAATTGATTATTCTTCGAGCTATTGCAACTGCTACACATGGGAGCAAAATTTCTGTTATGGCAGAAGCCAAGAGAAATAATGCCCGATTAATCATCTAATCATTCGGTCATTCTACTTCAAGGCCATTTAATGACACGGTGTATCCTCCGCCTCTTTTGCGTTCAATGGCTATTTCCCACATATACTTGGACGCTTTCTGATATTTATATCGAACCCTGTCATTAAGTCCTTGTATTTGTGTCGCAATGCTCAGCCTCTAAAAGCGGCAACTAAAGGTGAAGCCGAAGCCGTTGCCCACCGGGCCGGGCATAAGCGACGACTCTATGCCATAGCCTTGTTTGTCCTGCCCAAGATGGAGTTTGCGGGCGTTGTTGCCCCTGAAAAGACCAAGGACCTCGTTGACGGGGTCGATGAGAAACACCACTATGTTGCCAAGCACCGGCGAGCCCGCCAAACGGTAGTCGTGGCTCACTATGTTGCGCTTGAGTCTGTAGAACAGCTCGCCTATTATCGAACCTACTACCGGCGTGACCACGATATCCTGGTACGACGGACGCTCCATGAAGGCTTCGATGCCGAACTCCCAGCCAATGGTGGAGATACAGGCCGAGTAAAGCATCGACTGCCAGAAATTGAAGCCTTGCGTGCGTGCCGACATGAAGTAGGCGGCGCCGGCATAAGGATGCAGCACGTAGTTGAATATCGGGTTGTCGTGGTCCCATTCCGGACCGCGCTTGAATACGTTGCGGAACCAGCGTTTGAATGGCGGAACCGATTGTATGGCAGCCCGGTTCCACGATGTGGCGTCCTCGGGCAGACATTCGAGTACGAACAGTGTGCTGACGAAGGCTCCGCTGAGTACGGCTGTATTAATCCACATGCGGTGCCAGTCGGGCGATGAGGCGTCGAGCGAATATGGCATGCGGTAGATGTTTATCGGGGCATGACGGTTGGCGGCGTTGAACAGCGCCAGCGATGTGGTGTCGGGCCAGGCCGGCATTACTGCGGTTTGCGGGCGCAGAACATCGGACGTGTACATATATACCGTGTCGGCGGTCATGGCCCGTGCTGATGCCGCAAACATGCCGAGCAACAGCGATATGACGATGAATTGAAGCGTGCGCATAACAGTGAAATTGAATTGTTGCTGCTATTATAACGCCCGGAGCCGCGTACGGGTTTGGGTTAAATTATCAAAACAAAAGTGACACAAATCGGTTACTAAGTTTGCCTAAACCGATACTTTTTTGTTACTTTGATTTCAAGATCGAACTATAATACTTACCGTTCTGTATAACACGCCATTATTAAGCCTCTTAGGTAGCACCTGTAAATGTCAAATACTCCGGCACTTGGAAAAATACTAATAGTTGACGATGATCCGAATATCGCCGACCTGCTGACCATTAACCTGCGAAGCGAGGGCTATCAGGTAGATGTGGTCAGTCAGGCTACCGACGTTGTCGCTCTTGACCTCAGCGATACCAACCTTGTAATCGCCGACGCTATGCGTCAGGAATTCGATGGCATGCAGTTGCTTATAAGCCTTAAAGACAATCCGATGACGGCTCACGTGGGCTATATTATCACTACTTCGGACGACTCCGAGCGCCGTGTGATCGAAGCGCTCGACAATGGCGCCGACGACTATGTGGTGAAACCTTTCTCGCTGCGCGAGCTGGTGGCCCGCATCCGCTCGGTTCTGCGTCGCCACAGTGTGAGGGCAAGGGTGGCGCCGAGTACTAAACTCTGCTTCCAGTCGCTGAGTGTCGATACTTCGACTCGGACTGTTTCTGACAACGGCATGCAGCTGCAGCTTACCCGCACCGAGTATCTTATCCTTGTGTTGCTGCTTAAAAACATCGGTGTGCCCACCTCGCGAAAGGAAATATTCAACAACGTGTGGAAAGACTCGCCCGAAATGAGCAACGACCGCATCGTCGACACCAATATCTCGCGCCTTCGCAAGAAGTTAGGCGATGTGGGCAGTTATATCCAGAATCGTTCCGGCCTGGGGTATATGTTTGTGATGTAATTTTTTTTGCACAAAAAATTACATGTTATAAAACATAATTTTAAAACATTTTGTAACTTTGCGGCGTTTTAGGTAAAAGCAATTATCCGGAAGCGCCCCCATGGTATATGCCGGCCTTCCGTCAGAAGTACAATTTTAAAGGTTTCAACTATGTTACATTTATTAAAGAAAGCAATTGAAAGTTATTGCAAGGCTTGCGCCACAGTTTACAACCCCCAACATCGCGAATTTTGAGACACCAAATGAGCCCCCTGTCGTCCCGACAGGGGGCCGGCTCAAAGGTCGGGTACAACATTGTGGCCCGAGCCTGAAGTTTAGAGGCTATTACAATTTCACCATCCGCGACCTGCCGTTCGACAGTTCGACATAGATACCGCACTGAGGCTTCTCCACCTCCAGGCCCTGAAGATTGAAATAACGGACAGTGGTATCGGAAACACCGACATCTTCAACTGATGTCACACCACCGTCATCATGCAAGGGTATAAACTCAACCATCATGGGTGAGCCGTAAACCCCGTCGTGCGATGCTGTCATAGTGCCCTCAAAGTCTTCGAGCAATGTTATTTTTCCATAACTTATCCCCGGCTCAAATGTAAATTTACCTATTGGTACAATATTTACATTTCCGGGCATTATGTAGCCTTTACCCGGAATAGGTGCAGTTATCCCAATCTGGCTACCGGCTCTCAGTTTATCTTCGCCTATAAAATCATACGAATAAACATATTCATCCTCAATTTTAAACTCAAATATCTTATCAACTTTATCGAAATATTCAAATAAAAAAATAGGGTATTCCGGCTTAAAATAAGGCCCGATGGGTGTAAAGACAGCTACTGAAAGGTCCTCGGCAATCTCTATGCGGTAATCACCCACCCAGGGCATTGGCGAAGGTACTGCGGTTATCTTATTGAATTTTTGAGGCACTACCTGCTCACCCAGATTATCAACATCCAAGTCAAAGAAATACATCCCCGCAACGAATCCAGTTCCATCTTCCTCGTTTAATGTTGTAGAGATATAGAAAGTGTGCAAATTCTCGATTTCAAGTGTATACCATCCGTCTACAGGATAAATCTTTTGGGGCTGAGAATAATGAGGGATGTTGATTTCGCCTTTAACTTTATAGAAATATTGATAGTATAAGTGCTGGCCTGCCGCAAACTGTATGGCAAGCAGCAGCATAATAATATATATTATTAGTTTTTTCATAGTTATTCGTTTTATATCGAGTCTTTACACCGTGCTTCTGTACGATGCAAAGACTCAAATTATTATTATTACGGTAAAGAAATCTTCAAATTATCTATAATCACACCGCATTCAACCAGATTGACTACATACAAGCCTTTGGGTAATCCGGACAAGTTCACTTCACAAACTTTCTCACCTTCGTATACATCAATAGTTTTGACTATACGGGCGGTATTGGCATCGCTGATTGTAATCAACGTAGGAGTAGTCCGGACAACTGTCTTTTTAAGCTCAACCTTTAGAACAGACTGCTGTAGTATATCATTGTTTCTCACAAATGATTGGGATATAGAACCATCCTCATCGATTTCAAGCGGGATTGCCATCATAAAGAAAGGAAGTTGCACATGCATTCCGTCAATCGTCTTTCCATTCGCGTCTTTCATAACCAAATCAAAGTGCAAAAAATTACCAAGACCCACATTATTTTGGAATGAAACCACATTGAGAACCACAGATTCATTAGGTTTCAAAGGAATTCTATTACATTGGTAATGTGAACTGATTGGCAAATGAACACAATCGTCATATATGAGAGGAAGGCCTGATTGCCAGCACGAGTCGGCACCAGAATCAACCCATCTGTTATATAATTCAAGGGGCATTTCTAAAAGAGCGTTATGCTGTCCAATCGTTTCATCATCAAATACAAAAGACAGATTATATAGGGCGGTACTACTTAAATTATTTCTCATAATGAAAGCAGTACGAATACATGTGGAACTGCCATGATCCGCATACTTAGGCAGAAGGACGTTACGTACTGCAATACTTCTATCACTCCTGGTTGTCTGATTAAAATCGCCATAGGATGGGTGTGTATGCATCTTAATTATGCCGTTGTTTGTCGCAATCTCTGCACAGATTGATACACTGCCCAAAGGATTATCGCTATTGATAACATCCTGTAGTCTAGAAGACAATTGCCAAGGTATTTCAATCACGGTACTTGAGAATGCCGGTATCGAAGGTAATGAAACAGCTCCGATATAACCTCCGGTAGAAATTGATGACAAATGTTCTAGCCCCATAACGACATCAGAACGCAAATTAAGGCTATTAAAACTCCAGGCTACATGAACTTTTTTATCTTCGGGGCTGGCTTTCCATGAATTATTGTGAACTCTGACATAAACATAAGCTTTGCTGGAGCTTATTATATTATTTCCTTCATCTTCCGGACCAGTACGAATCCATATATCCGGACTATTCCAAGAGGTATCCGAATGATGTAAATAATTCCAACCTTGGTTTTGTTTTTCCTCATCAGCTATATATAGTTCATCGGACGATAGAATATAATCCATGTTAAGCATATTTGCAAACTTCGATGAACTGCTGTAATACTGCGGATTAGCTGTAAATTTCCGACGTTCATATACATTATTGAATGCCTCAAGCATGGATATGTAGCCATCTTCATTATAATCAGAGCCAACATTAGTTCCATACGGATCAACCCTATTTATTGCGGATATCCACAGATACGGAAAGTCGTAGCATGATTCTCCGTGCAGACGAGTCATTTCTTGCTTCTTTCCGCAGGCAGTTGTTACAAACACACCCTCTTTCTTGAACTCTGCAGGATAATCGCCGGAATAGTTGTAAGCCAATACAATATTTTTCAAACAATCACGGTCGAGAATCGGCTGCAACATAGTTGCCAACTTATTTTTGGTAACTATATTATTGTCCTCCGGTCTATTGTCCTCCCAAAAGTACAGCATTGTTCCATCTTCGTTGCTGCGCTCGGCCGGACCTTTTAGAAATAGGAAGAACATGTCGTCATCCGATATTTTCTCTGCCATACTGTTAACTACATTCTGGAAATTAGTAGATGTTGAAGCCCCGGTAACATCTTTTTCACCGTCACCATCAAGGTCAGGATTCGAATCTACCATCTCATCATCAGAGTCAAGCATATCGGCAAACGGTACTCCGCCGTCATTAAACAATACCTCGATATTTTCTTTAGGAACACCGTAAGTAATACGCAATGTATTGTAAATGTATGCACAATCATTCCAGTCATACTCTGAATTCAAGTTGACGTTACCACCCCCATTTACGATAAGAGCGTATATATTACCCCGGAATTTTGTCGGTCGTTGTCCTGCGGCAAAACTCGGGGCAGACAGAGCTGGAGTTTTCATTGGCGGCTTCTCAACCTTGTACGGACGCATGCGAACTTTAGGCGGGAAACGGCGTTTTTCTTTCGATACCGACACAGCATCACTTTCTCCGTCTTTTGGAATAGAGATTAGATAACAGTTGTGTGCCCAAGCCTTTGTAGGCTCAACATCTACGAAAAACTGCCACAGACTATCATCGTCAGTTTCACAGATGTAATAGTTTGCTCCGGTTTCGGTTATTTGCCCCGACACAATTTCGTACGCATCTTCTTCACTGACAGGCCCGGCAATAGCACTTTCAGCGGTCAGGAACAACATCGCAATTATTGCTGCGATAGTGTGATAAATACTTTTTTTCATGGTAAAATCTGTTAGTCCAACTTGATGTGATATTTAGTAAATCCAGCCTTCATATTGATTGCCGTCGGTGGTTCCGTCCGGCAGATATGCGTCAGCAACGGAGCCGATATTTTGTGGCTTCATCGTCGGTGCTGAACACGTGTTGTGAACGGAGCGTGGTTCGGATTGATCGACTTCATACGCAGTTGTGTTTTTGTCTGCGGCAAATATAAAGTATATTTTTGAATTTTGCAACTATAATTCAAACTTTTTTTTATTATAGTAGCAAACTTCTGTATATCAAATGGGAGTAATTGCAATTTGCACAGAGGTTGAATAAGTGGATAATATGCAAAATAAAATATTGTAAACTACTGATTTTTGACTGACTATAGTATCTACTGTGGTGTTTGTAGCCTCCTGTCGTCCCGACAGGAGGGCTGGTGCCCGTGTTGCCACGGACATAAAATTATATTCGGGTGTTTTATATGCTTGCACTATGGAGGCAAGGATGCTTCCACTTTTGTGGGTGTGCGTGGCGCCCACCGTCGAGGACGACGGTGGGGTACAAGGTATATTGGTGTTTAAGCCGTTTTTTTGCGGAACTGCTCGCGGAGGCTGTCGATTACATTTATGATGTAGTCGCCGGTGCGCTCCAGGTCGCTGATGATATCCATATAGTATATGCCGGCCTGGTATGCGTAGTGCTGTTTGTTGATGTTCTCCACGTTTGCGTTGCGCAGAGTGTTGCGCATATTGTTTATCTCGCGTTCCTTGTTGTACGACTGCATCAGCGTACTCTGGCTTACATTCTCAATGTCGCTCAGCTGGCTGTTCATCAACTCCATTGCCTCTTTGACGTAGTTGTACATGGTGTCGATGTTGTGATAGATTTCGTCGTTGAATTCGGCGTGGCTTTCGATTTTTCGAGCCATTATTTTGCCGATACCCAGACAGCAGTCGGCAATGCTTTCGATTTCGGCAATTATGGTGAGCATGCCTGCAATCTTCATCTTGCCTTCGTTTGAAAGCCGTCCTTCGGCGCATCGGTTCAGATACTGGGCTATTTCGAGTTCCATGCGGTCCGATATGTCTTCGTATTTTTCAATGCGCGAATACAGGTTGTTGTATTCCTCGGAGCCTTCCTGTGTGTGAATCAGAGTCTGCCCCATAGTAATCATGCGCCCAACACGCTGGGCGTATACGCTGATTTCTTTTTCGGCCTGGGCAATGTTGAGTTCGGCTGCGTTCATAAGGCCGCCGCGTATGAACTTGAGGCTGAATTCCTCTTCGTCGCCTTTCTTCTTGTTGGGTACCAGCCACTCTACCATGCGCACATACAGTTTTGTGAACCATATCATTATGCCGAGGTTGACCAGATTGAATGTGGTGTGGAATATCGACAGTCCGAACGATACGCTCATTTGCATCTGTGCCACAGCCATCTGAGCGGCGCTCACGCGCTGGTATAGGTCGTTGCCCGCGGGCAGCGAGTTGTTGAACAGGTTGTTGTACACCTGCGGGTCGGTTGCTTCGAGGCCGTTTACGAAGCCAAACAGGGCGTTGGGGTCGCTCTGGCCTATGGTTTCGGTGAGCCATGCGTTAAAATTGGCGAACGGAATGAATATGCACACACACCATATAGTGCCCAGAAAGTTGAACAGCAGATGCCCCATGGCGGTACGCTTTGCTGCCACATTACCGCTCATCGAGGCCAGAATGGGGGTGATGGTGGTACCGATGTTGGAGCCAAGCACAAGCGCGCAGGCCAGGTCGTAGCCAATCCAGCCCTTGCTGCACATAATCAGTGTGATGGCGAAGGTGGCCGCCGACGACTGTATCACCATTGTCAGCAGCAGGCCAACCAGCAGGAATATCAATATGGAGGTGATGCCCATCGAGGCGTAATGTTTCAGGTAGGCGAACATGTCGGGGTTGCTCTGCAGGTCGGGCACGTAGGCGCTAATCATGTCCAGACCCATGAACAGGAAGCTGAAACCTATAAGGAATTCACCCATGCTCTTGGCCTTGCTCTTATTGGACAGCAGCAACACTACTGCCACGGCAATAAGCGGCATCACAAAAGTGGAGATGTTGACTTTGAATCCGAACAGGGCTATAACCCATGCTGTAAAGGTGGTACCTACGTTGGCACCCATTATCACCGCCATCGACTGAGCCAAGGTCATCAGGCCGGCATTCACGAAACTTACCACCATTACAGTGGAGGCCGATGAACTCTGAATCAATGCGGTGATTGCAAAGCCGGTGAGTGTGCCGGTAAAGCGGTTGCGGGTCATGGCCGACAGGATGTTACGCAGGCGGTCACCGGCGGCCTTTTGCAAACCTTCACTCATTACCTTCATGCCGTAAAGAAACAAACCTACAGCTCCGAGAAGGCATAAAAAATCAAAAATACTATAGTCCATTATTGTACTGTAATTGGGCTTTGTGGTTGCGAAGAGGAACTTCGCGGCACAAAGTTAATGATTTTTTAATAATAATTAAACAAAAACTGATTAGTTTTGCGAAATAATTTGTAATTTTGCTATATCTGACCTCAGCGGTGGCTATTGCCACCACTGAGGATGTATCGAATATGCTCAATCTTACTCCGTTATTAAAATATTATTTCAACCGCCGTGTCAAGGCTGCACGCAGCTGGACCGGACATGTGAAGGCCGTGCAGACGGCCCAGATGCTGCGTCTGGCGGCAATGGCCCGCGATACGGCCTACGGACGGCTGCACCGCTTCGACGGCATTAAGTCATACGCCGACTTTGCCGGACGCCTGCCGGTGACTGACTATGAAACCCTGAGGCCCGACATAATGCGTATGCTGGCCGGCGAAAGCGATATTCTGTGGCCCGGACGATGCAGGCGCTTTGCCCAGTCGTCGGGCACTTCGGAGGGCAAGAGCAAGTATATTCCGGTGACGGACCACTCGCTCAGGCTGAACCACTACGCCGGCGGCCGCGATGTAGTGGCGCATTATCTGAGCCTGTACCCCGACTCGCGTCTGTTCGCCGGCAAGGCTTTTATACTCGGAGGCAGTTTCGCCAACGAACTGAGTAAGGCCGAAAATCCGGCCGGAGCCAGAATCGGCGACCTCTCGGCTCATCTTATCGAGGCCATAAATCCGCTGGCAGGCTTGCTGCGCATACCCTCGCGCGATGTCGCTCTTATGCCGGACTGGACTACCAAACTGACTCTGCTGGTGCAGAACTCAGCACACGAAGATGTCACCAACATCTCGGGAGTTCCCTCGTGGTTTATGACTGTGCTGCGGCAGGTAATTGAATACACCGGCGCCGACAATATCCACGATGTATGGCCCAATCTGGAGGTCTTTTTCCACGGAGGCATATCATTCGAGCCATATCGCGAGCAGTATGCCCGCCTGACCGACCCCGCCCGCATGCGCTATCTCGAAACTTACAATGCCTCGGAAGGCTTCTTTGGCGTGCAGACTTCGCGCGAACACGGTGCCATGCAACTGCTGCTTGACACCGGGGTGTTCTATGAGTTCCGTCCGCTCGATGCCGACCCGTTCGACCCCGAGGCTCCCCTGCCGGCCTGGAAAGTAGAGCAGGGCCAAACATATGCTTTGCTGATAAGCTCGTGCAACGGTCTGTGGCGTTACTCCATAGGCGATACGGTGACTGTACATAGCGTCGACCCGCTGATGATTTCCATTGCCGGGCGCACCAGCCACTACATCAATGCCTTCGGTGAGGAACTGATGGTACACAATGCAGACAAGGCCCTGGCCATGGCTTGCAAAGCTACCGGCGCAAGAGTGTCGGACTATACCGCCGCTCCGGTATATACCACTGATTCGAGCCGCGGTCACCACCAGTGGCTTATAGAGTGGACTACTCCGCCGCACGACATTGAGGCATTCGCCGACATGCTCGACAGCTGCCTTTGCCGCGTGAACTCAGACTATCAGGCTAAGCGCACCGGCAATATTTTTCTGGCCCGGCTCACCATCACCACTGCGCGCACCGGCCTCTTCGACAGCTGGCTCGCAAGCACCGGCAAACTCGGCGGCCAGCGCAAGGTGCCACGCCTGCAGAACGACAGACGTATAATCGAGGCCATGCTCCGCCTCAACAACTGATTTTGAATATATTATATAGTATCAACAAGTATGAAAAGCTATAAAGCAATAATAGGTTCAATAATTCTGGCTGCGGCTCTTCCTACAGGCGTATTCGCGGCCGAAAACAATACTGCCGAGCCGCAGGCAAAATATATATTTTATTTTATAGGTGACGGTATGGGCATGGGCCCGGTGATGGCGGCTCAGAACTACAACCGTATGGTACTGGGCAATTCTACTCCGCTGACCATGATGCAGATGCCGGTGGTCGGATGGTGTCAGACATACTCTTTTTCATCGCCGGTGACCGACTCGGCAGCCGCAGGCACCGCTCTTTCGACCCGCACCAAAACCCGCAACGGCATGCTGGGCATGGGCCCCGACACAGTAGCGGTGACTTCCATAGCCAAAGAACTGCACGACCTGGGCTACGGCGTAGGTCTGGTTACCACCGTAGCGGCCGATGATGCAACCCCGGGCGCTTTCTACGCCCATGTGCCATCGCGCAAAATGAGTTATGAAATCGATGTGCAGGGGGTAGAATCGGGCTATGAATATATAGCCGGTGCGTCGTATGGCGGTTTCAAGGACAAGGACGGCAATCCAACGGACCTGCAGCAACGCATGGACGCGGCCGGAATCAGCATAAAGTACGGAGCCGATGCCCTTGGCCCCCACGACAGCCGCCGCGTAATGATTTTCGGCGACCAGACCTCGCACCCCTGGGATTTGGGCTATACCGTTGACTCTATAGCCGGCGCCCTGACTCTGCCGGCCCTTACCGCCGACTGCCTGGCTCACCTGGAGAAATACTCGCCCGACCGCTTCTTTATGATGGTAGAAGGTGGCAACATCGACCACGCACTCCACGGCAATGACGGCGGCGCCGCCATTAAGGAGGTGCTCAACTTCGACCAGGCTCTCGCCCTGGCCTTTGACTTTTATGGCAAGCACCCCGACAGAACCCTGATTGTGGTCACCGCCGACCACGACACCGGCGGCATGGCGCTGGGCACGAATTATCTCGGCTATAACAACAAACTTGAACTTTTCGACCACCAGCGTGTTTCAAAAGAGGCGTTCAGCGAATATTGCAAAAGCATACTCAACTCGCGCCGCATCTACACTTGGGACGATATGAAGGAATATCTTGCCGACCGTCTTGGCCTTTTCGGGGCTATCAAGGTAACCCCGGAGCGCGAGAAAGAACTCAAGGACATGTTTATCATCACATTCGAACAGCGCAACGGCCAAGACCAGAAGACCCTGTATGCCAACTTCAACGAATTTGCAGTTGCGGTTTTCCGAACCCTCAACGACATGGCCGGGGTGGGCTTCACTACAACCAGTCACAGCGGCAATCCTGTGCCTGTGTTCACCGCCGGAGCAGGTGCCGACCTGTTCAAGGGCTTCAACAATAATACTGAACTGCCTCAGAAGATAATGCAGTCTGTAAGGCCTTAAATATCTATTAGTACCAATCTCTTTAATCTCTCTCATTATGATCATCGGAGTACCAAAAGAAATCAAAAACAACGAAAATCGCGTGGCAGTGACTCCCGCGGGTGTAAAAGAACTCGTAGCCCATGGCCACACCGTGTATGTACAGCATACAGCCGGTGAGGGCAGCGGATTCAGCGACGACGAATACGCGGCAGCCGGCGCCACTATCCTGCCTACTATCGAGGATACCTACGCGATAGCCGAAATGATCATCAAGGTAAAAGAACCAATCGAACCCGAATACAAGCTTGTGCGCAAGGGCCAGATTCTGTTCACCTATCTCCACTTCGCCTCCGACGAGGCCCTAACTCTTGCCATGGTCGAATCCGGTGCCACCTGTATCGCTTACGAAACCGTACGCGACCGCCGTGGCACACTGCCCCTGCTTATACCCATGAGCGAGGTGGCAGGCCGAATGTCGGTGCAGGAAGGCGCCCGCTTTCTCGAAAAGCCCCAGGGCGGCAAAGGCAAACTCATAGGAGGTGTGCCCGGTGTAAAGCCCGCCAAGGTTCTTATTCTCGGTGCCGGTGTAGTAGGCCGCAATGCCGCGCTTATGGCCGCCGGGCTGGGCGGTGATGTAACCATCGCCGATATTTCGCTGCCCACGCTGCGCCATGTGGCCGATACCATGCCCGCCAATGTCAAGACCCTTTACTCCTCGCGCCACAATATAGAGGCCGAACTGCCTTCGGTCGACTTGGTCATAGGCTCCGTGCTCATTCCCGGCGCAAAAGCTCCGCATCTGCTCACAGCCGACATGCTGAAACTCATGCAGCCCGGCACCGTAATCGTCGATGTGGCCATCGACCAGGGCGGCTGCTTCGAAACTTCGCACCCCACCACCCATGCCGAGCCTATATACGTGCGCGACAACATTGTACACTATGCCGTGGCCAATATCCCCGGCGCAGTGCCTTATACATCCACACTGGCCCTTACAAACGCCACTCTTCCATACGCCCTGCGGATCGCCGACATGGGTTGGATAGACGCCTGCAAAGCCGACCCCGGTCTGGCCGAGGGTGTGAACATCGTCGACGGCAAGGTCACCTTCAAAGGCGTGGCCGAGGCATGGGGGCTCGATTACCACGAACTTAAACTGTAATAACGGAGGGTGTTGCAGAAAGTTCTGCAACACCCTCGCTTCCAACTACATTCATCGCATGAAACGAATCTTTACTCTGCCCCTTTTCCTGTTGCTGCTGCTGAGCGTCATGGCCCCGGAAGCCATGGCCGCGGCTCCCGATGGCTACTATTCATCGCTCAAAGGCAAAAAAGAAGGCGAACTCAAAACTGCCATTCACAACCTTATCTGCAACTTCACCAAAGTATCGAGCTACAGCGACCTGCCCAAATACTTCCAGCACACCGACGTGTACCCCGACTCGCGCCGCTGGTGGGACATGTATTCCGATATTCCGCTGTACGCACCCAGTTTCAAGGGCCTTAACCGCGAGCATTCATTCCCTAAAAGCTGGTGGGGCGGCTCTACTTCAGTGAGCGCATACGTCGACCTCAACCACCTGTATCCATCGGAATCAGCCGCCAACATGGCCAAGAGCAATTATCCGCTGGGTGTGGTTGACCGCAGCAGCAATATCAAGTTCCAGAACGGTATCACCACTGTAGGCTATCCGGTGAACGGACAGGGCGGCGGCGCCGGTTTTGTATTCGAACCCGACAATGAATACAAAGGCGACTTTGCACGCACCTATTTCTATATGGTTACCTGCTACCAGGACCTGACATGGAAATACACCTATATGGTAAACCAGAATTTGTTTCCGACGCTCAACAACTGGTCGGCCACACTGCTTATGAGGTGGCATCGCGAGGACCCGGTAAGCGAGAAAGAAACACTGCGCAACGAGGCTGTGTATCAGATTCAGAACAACCGCAACCCCTTTATCGACTATCCCGAGCTGGCCGAATATCTGTGGGGCAACCGCGTGGGCGAGGCCTTCGACCCCGGTGCTTCCGGCGAGCCCGTGGGCGACCCCAATCTTATCACCCCCACCCAGGGAATGGAACTTGAGTTCGGCCAGGTGGCATTGGGCAAGAGTGTGACCGCCCGCCTGTTTTTCCGCGGCGAAAACCTCACCGGCTCGTTCGACCTGGTAGTGATAGGCGCCGACAAGAGTCAGTTCGGCATACCCTCGAACAGTATTGCCGCATCGCTGGTGAACGCCCACGACGGCTATTGGCTCAATGTTACATACTCTCCATCCGAACTTGGCACCCACGAAGCACGCCTGATTGTAAGCGAAGGCGGCATTACCGGCTCGCGAGGAGTAGTGCTGCGCGGCGAGTGCCTCGAAGTGCCCGCTCTCACCGCCCCCACCGCTACCGCCCCCACCGACATCACATCCGATTCGTACGTGGCCAACTGGGAAAGTCCGGCCGACGAAGTGGTGGACTACTGGATTGTAACCCGCACACGCTACAGCGGCGGTACGTCGGTACAGGAAGAACTGCTGGCCGAGGAATGTATGCTGCTGATTGAAGACTTCGACGTTTCCGACAGCGAATCTTACTCTGTGCAGTCGGTGCGCCTGGGCTATCGTTCGCCCATGTCGAATGTGGTGTTTGTGGACCATGCCGGCGTAAGCGGCGTGAGCGTCGACGAACCGTTGACGGTAAATGTGTTCGAAGGCCTTGTGCGACTGAATATGAGCCGTCCGCAGACCGGTCTGCGTGTTTATGACGTCACCGGACGCCTGGTTCTGACGATTCCTCAGGTCGAGAACAATTTTGAATTCGAGCTTCCCACCGGAGCATACCTCATTGTTACCGACCAATGCTCGTCGCCGTCCAAAGTTGTGCTCTGACATCAGACTCCGATTCGCATTTTTTTCGTAACTTTGCAACATGAATGCAACCGAAACAATAATAGCCGTGTACTGCGCTTCAAGCGCAAGTCTGGCTCCTGAATATTACGAGGCGGCCCGCGAAACGGGCCGCCTGCTTGCCCTCCGCGGCGCCGCAGTTGTGAACGGCGGCGGCAAAATGGGTCTGATGGCCGCCGTAAGCGACGGCGCACTCGAGGCCGGAGGCACCGCCATAGGCGTGATTCCGCAGTTTATGGTTGGCAACGGATGGCACCACAGCGGTCTGACACGCCTCGACGTAGTATCAGGCATGCACGAGCGCAAGGCCTCCATGGCTTCAATGGCCACTGCGGCCATAGCTCTGCCGGGAGGTATAGGCACATTCGAGGAACTCACCGAGATTATAACGTGGCGTCTGCTGGGACTATACGACGGCAACATAGTGATACTTAACCTTAACGGTTATTACGACCCTCTGCTGCAGATGTTCGAGCGCGCCATCGGCGAACACTTCATGAAGCCCGACCACCGTCAGCTGTGGTCCGTGGCCTCAACCCCCGACGAAGCTGTGCGCATGGCTCTGGAGCCTTGTACCGTACATAAATTTACTCAGAAATTCTGATGCCCGCACAGGCCGACAGCATATCGCCTATTACTATGCCGGTGGCAATCGCCGACTCAGTGGCAGGCGCCCGTTTGCCCGAGCCATTCGCGCCTCTGCTCGATACCCTGCGCATTCAGCGGTTGCAGGATGCCGGCATTTATGCCCGTCCGGCCACCGTGGCCACAGCCGACGACCTGCCGCCGGCATGGCAATCGGGCATCGAGGGCGACAAGCGGCAGCACTCGGGCGGCACCAATTCAGGCCTGCTCACCATACTCACCTTGATATTCGTGGCCATGGCCCTTAACTTCCGCCATTGCCCCAGGATATTCGCCAACCTCTCGGGCGAACTGCTGAGTGTACGGCACCGGGCCAATGTGTTCGACGAGCATACCACCAACGAAACCCGAGTGCTGTTGCTGCTTATAGTGCAGTATGTGGCATGTCTGGGTATTCTGCTATACGCCCTGGTGGGGCAGGTGCGCCCGCTTGGTTCCGACCATATATTCCGCACCACCGCCCGGTTTATGGCACTTGTCGCAGGCTATTATTGCTTCCAGCTCTGCGCATACAATCTGCTGGGCTATGTGTTCAGCCTCCCCGACGGCCGCCGGCAATGGCTGCGCGGGTTCAATGCCTCTCAGTCGCTGGCCGGACTCGCGCTGATAATACCGGCGCTGCTGACCATATTCTATCCCGATGCCGCCCGCCCCACGCTTATAGTGGCCGGATGTATATATTTTCTGGCCCGTGTTATATTCATAGCCAAAGGTTTTAGAATTTTTTTCACAAGAATTACGTCATTGGTGTATTTTATTTTGTACCTTTGTACTTTGGAAATTATTCCTGTGATTTTAGTTTATCAGGCAGCGATGTTTCTGGTAGACCGCAGCACGCAATAACTGGGCTTGTGCCCTAACCAAAATATACAGTAGAGTGAACATAAAGAAAATCTTAGTTTCCCAACCCAAGCCTTCGAGCGAGAAGTCGCCGTACTTCGAAATCGCCCGCAAGCATGAGGTAGAGATTGTATTCCGCCCTTTCATCAAAGTTGAAGGCCTTACATCTAAGGAGTTCCGTCAACAGAAGGTGTCAATAGGCGAACACACCGCTGTCATATTCACTGCAAAGACAGCTATAGACCATTTCTTCCGTCTGGCCGAAGAGATGCGAGTAAACATTCCCGATACTATGAAATACTTCTGCACCAGCGAGTCTATCGCCAACTACCTGCAGAAGTATATCATATACAGAAAACGCAAGATTTTCGCCGGCAAGACGGGAAAGCTGCCCGAGTTGCTGCCGTACATGCTCAAGCATAAAAACGAAAAATTCCTGTTGGCTGTATCAGATGTAAATAACGGCTCGGAACAGGAATTTCTGGCGCAGAACAACCTTACGTACACCCGTGCCGAAATGTATCGTACCGTCAGCAACGACTTCACCCCCGACGAAGCCTTCGACTACGACATGCTTGTGTTTTTCAGCCCTCAGGGTATAGAGTCGCTGTTGAAAAACTTCCCCGACTTCAAGCAGGACAACATCTGTATCGCCACTTTCGGCGCCACTACCGCCCAGGCCGCACGCGATGCTGCACTACGTGTCGACATCGAAGCTCCCTCGGTGAAGACTCCGTCTATGACCGGAGCCATCGACCTTTTCCTCAGCGAAAATAAGTGAAAGGCCTCAGGTTATATAAAAAAGAAAAACTCTGCAGTGCTATAGCCATAGAACAGCTCTTCGGCAATAGTGCAGACACTCCTACGCACGGCGCGCTGGCTTATCCCCTGCGCGCCGTGTGGCGTGAGAATCCGGCACGGCACTCCGATGCCCCGATAGCCTTTTTGATTTCGGTGCCTAAACGCCGCCTGCGCCATGCCGTAGACCGCGTGACCATGCGTCGCCGCATACGAGAGGCATATCGTCTGCACCATCAGGATTTCAACTTGCCGCAAGGCAGTCGCATTGATTTGGCCTTCGTGTACGTTGGCAACGGCCTCACAAGCTATGCGGCAGTAGAAAAAGCCATGCTGCGCCTGCTGGCCGATGTGGAAAAAACAGCCGCTCAATGAATGCACTAAGCAAACTGGTAGTGAAGATTATGTCGCTGCCCATACTATTCTACAAAGTTTGCATCTCGCCTATGTTTCCGCCTGCATGCCGGTACACCCCCACATGCAGCCAGTACGCGCTGGAGGCACTGCGCCGCCACGGCCCGCTTAAAGGCAGTTGGCTGGCCATAAAGCGTATATGCCGTTGTCATCCCTGGGGCGGTTGCGGCTACGACCCGGTGCCATGAAGCACTTCGCAAACATACATACCCATCTGCCCGAAGACAATGCCGTGGTCAACATCGAACCGGAGCAGCTGCCCGACGACAGCGGATGGTTCTCCGTCGGCATTCACCCCTGGCGAGCCGGCGAGGCCGATATTTTGTGGCCGTTGGTGGAAAAAGCTGCCATGCACCCGCATGTAGTTGCAATAGGCGAATGTGGCCTCGACGCGGTGCGTGGCCCGGCGCTTGATATTCAGATACCGGTGTTCGAGCGCCATGTGCGGCTTAGCGAAGCACTCGGCAAGCCCCTAATAATCCATGCCGTACGCACGTGGCCACAACTTATTTCAGCGCGAAAACGCCTGAAGCCACGGCAGGAATGGATTATACACGGCTTCCGCGGCAAAGCAGCACTGGCTGCCGAACTGCTGCGTCATGGCTTCAGTCTGTCGTTCGGACAGATTTATAATCAGCAGGCTTTCGACATCACGCCGCCCGAACGCCGCTACCGCGAAACGGACTCAATGCCCGACAGCCTCTAACGCCTCTTCCAGAGTCTGTTCCGGCACTTCGGCCGCAATAGAGTCGGCGCCTCCGACAATAACTTCGGTTTCTGTGTCAATGGTATATGAATCAGGCAACTCCACACCGTTAAGCATGTCCTCGTTGCGCGCGAAAGCGGCATGTATATCAGGCACGCTCAGGTGGTATTCCATGCCAAAATTGGCGAACGCATTGTTTACAGCGGCAGTATCGGCTGCCATGGCGGCCTTGTAGGCTTTTATGGCATTCTCCATATAGCGTTGCGAATTTTCAAAACTCTTGTCGCTCGACTGAGCATAGAACAGAGCCAGATAAGCCTGGTTCGAGGCTCCAAGAGTGTTCAGCTCGGCAAAAGCCGAATCGGCGCGGGCCACATTGGAATCATTGTAGGTATTTACAAAAGTTATGTCGAAATGTGTGGCGACGGCATCAACTGCCGCCGGTTTGTCCTTACCGGTGCAGGCGCACAGCGACAGAATCAATAAAGCAAAGGCGGAATAAAGTAAGTTTTTCATTGTCAGTGAAGTTTAGTACTGCAAAATTAGCGAAAAAGCACGTAATGCACAAATATTTTTAACTGCTTGTAAAATAAAGCCGTACCCGGTCGGGTACGGCTATGGGAGCTGTTATGTAAAGCAACAAAAAGGTCAGAGATATATCAGCGGTAGTCAGCGAAACGCTGCTGAAGCTTTTTACGGGCGAAGAATATGCGGCTCTTGACAGTGCCCAGGGGCAGCTGCATGTGCTCGGCGATTTCGTTATATTTGTAACCTGCCACGTGCATCGAGAAGGGGATGCGGAATTCCTCGGGCAGGTCGCTGATGGAGTCGGAAATC
>CAJTRC010000048.1 GCA_910578365.1 uncultured Muribaculaceae bacterium | reverse complement strand
TTCGGTAATCATGATACAGTATTTATTGTTTAGTACCTCTAAATTACTAAATATCAGTAATATTACCAAGAGAATCGGCAACTTTTTTAAGCTGCCGATTCAACTTTTTTATGGTGTTCCTTATCCCGAACTCGCGTTATCAGTTCTATGTCGCGGCAACAGGGGTCTTTCACGGCGTTTATGAAAAACAGACGGGGATTCACGTTCTCCACTTCGCCGTCAAGGCCTATGCGCTGCACGGCCATGCCGCTGATAAGGAATTCTTCAAGCAGGCGCGCGTCGAGTTCGGGCATACGCGGGGCACTTCCGGCCCTGCTGTAATAGCCTCGGCTTTCGGCCAGAACCCTGAAGCGACCCACTACAGTCTTCACCAGCTGGCGAATGAGGTTGTTGGTGTATGGTTGTTTGCCGCTGAGGTAAATCTGCTCGCGCTCGCTGCGCAGCCACGGACCGTCGCATATCTTGTCCGACCACTGGTCGCCATAGGTATAGCGTTTGAATCTGTCGCGACGCCGGCGGAAGTCGCCGGCGGCAAGCCAGGCGTCGCGGGCGGCATATATAAGTCGGTTGTCGTGTGTTGTGTGCTTGTTCATATTATAACTGCAATGGCTTCGGCCAGAATGTCTTCGGCAGGCGTCAGCTGCGGCACTCCGGGCCATAGTTCGTATTGGCGTCCGCGGCGTATTGCCAGCGGATGCTCCGCCCCGGGCAGAGCATATTCATTGCCTATGAGTTTTAGTCGCGGGTCGCCGCTGTCGGCATCAATAATCTCGGCCTGACGCTTCCAGCCTGACAGCCGCACGGACACAAGCCTACGGCAGTCGGGAGGCAATTCCAGTACCGTGACTCCGTCCCGCGATGCGAGGGCCACGCGGGC
This sequence comes from uncultured Muribaculaceae bacterium, assembly GCA_910578365.1. Classification (GTDB taxonomy): domain Bacteria; phylum Bacteroidota; class Bacteroidia; order Bacteroidales; family Muribaculaceae; genus CAG-873. The sequence continues at coordinate 18,851 of CAJTRC010000048.1, read as the reverse complement.
CCTCACATCTTCAAGTCGGAGCAGGTCAAGGTCGGCGCTGTCGAGCCTCTGCAGATATTCGGCCTCCAGGCGCGGACGCAGCACCGCGTCGATGTCGATACCGTCGAAACGCTCAACGGTGCAGTCCTCATGCAGACTGCTGAAACCGGCCAGTTTCTTCAGCTCCTGATAGTCCATATCACTCGCCGATTACTCGCATGTGGGCATCGGGATAACGGAGTACCAGACACGAAGCCTCGGTAATGACCACAGCATCGGTGTTACGCTGGCCGCTGCGGCGGAGGTCGAGTTTCTCTACCTTAAATGGCAGATGCACGTACTTGGTCACATATTCCGGATCGACAACCAGACCGTCGCTTTCGTGGCCGCACTGATCAAACACCTCGCTGTGCAGCACAAGCAGCGAGCCGAAATTACTGCGGATTTCCTTGAACTCTATACCCCAGCGCACCATAGTGTCGCCGGCGGTTATGGAGCGCGTACACTCCATGCGGCTCAGTGATTCCATCAGTCTTGTACCGGCTATCAGCAGTTTTTGCTTGCTGCCGGCATTGCGTGTAAATGCGGCGCTGCACAGGTCAATCATATCGCCCTCGCCCAGCTTGGCAAGACGCAGCACGAACTGCCGTCCGGCCTGGCTCCAGATACCTCCGGTCAGGTATACAGGTTCGTTCTTGACATTGTCCATAATTTTGGCCTTGGCTCCGAACACGAAGTTCTTCTCCATGCCCAGACGCATGTCGATTATCGCGGCCTCCTCCTGGTCGGAGAAAGTCCACCCCACTTCCTTTCCTGCCAATTTCTGCAGAGTACTCTGCTCTACCTGCATCTTGAAAATCTGACAGTTATTATTCTGCTTTCTGGGCAGCGCAGAAAACTGGGCGGTCTGTACGTCGAGTTCGGCCGCAGCACGACCCATTCTCACCAGCTTGCAGCCGACTGTAATTTGCGGCACCTGAGCCACGCCATCGGCCATGACCGGATTTACCACACTGAAGTCCACGCCGCGTTCACGTCGGGCCACAGTATAGAGTACCAGCGGCTGTCCGTCGGCTCCGGATACTCCGGGCACGAGTACAGTTTCCGAAGGATCGAAAATCTGGTCACAGCCGGTGCGGAGGCTGATTGTGATGTTGCCGTCGTCGTCGGTCACAACTGAAGCTGCGTCGAGGTCGGAAATTACTTCGGTTTCGGTCCGTTTGGTATCTACCGAGTAGTACTCAACGGTCATCGACGATGCGCTGCGGGCTCCTGCATGACGCGAAAGTTGGTCGATTGGAGTCGACATGGGGCGCACTTTCACTATGCGGCGGTCAATCGAGTTTACAAGCAGGTCGGGCGCGGCATCTGCTGTCAGGGCGGTGGTCAGGGGTGTGCCGCTTACGTGTGTGCCGCCGTCATGGCCCGGCACAAGGTTCTGGTTTTCTTCCATTGTGTAGATTAAGTTAAAGGTTGGAAAAGTATTGTTGCTGAATTGCAATGCAAATTTACAACATAAATTTCGTTTTGTCAATAACAAATCTACAATATTAACCAATTTTAACGCAATTATTTACGCAAATAATTGCGTTACACCGCTGTATTATATTTTATATCAGAAACTTATCTCGCTCAAATCTATCAATCCATGAACTATAGCATATAGTGTAAGGCCGGAAGCTGAATGAATGTCGAGTTTGGCACAGATGTTGCGGCGATGTGTGGCCACAGTGTGCGACGACAGACAAAGTACATCAGCTATCTGTTTATTAGTCATACCCTTGGCTATGTAATGTATTATCTCCTTCTCGCGCTCGCCAAGCACAGCCACTGCCTTGCTACTCTCCGTAGCCACGCGCTTGGCCACCTTGCAGTTGCGTTCTGCCGCCTTCACAACCGGCACCAGCAGGCGGTTTTCTACCTCGAAATGCGTATCCAGATCGCGCTCGCACAAAATAATGTCGAACAGCACCGACGACAGCATATCATTATCGCGCTGTCTGTAATGGTAAATATAAATATCTTTCAGCTCATGCAGTTTTTCCGACATAGGCTCATGCCCCGAAACAAAATCCGCCAGCGTCACACCGTCGGGCTTTTCGCCGGCCATAAGCTGCTCAGCATAGGCGAATATCTCTCCGTCTTCCTTAGCCATATGCTGACGCACCTCGGCGGTATATTCGTCGAAGAAGCGGATAAGCAACGGCGTAACCTTATTATCTTGCGAATGCACTATGCCCTCCATCATATGGTGGCGGATATGCGGCAACGTAATTTCCGTAATCGACCGGTGCGCATGACGCAGATAATTCACAAGCGATTCAAGCGACGCCGATGCAACATCGTAGGGATACCCGCTGATAAGGTTGCACACCGCCAGAAAGGTTGCCGTATGCACACCGTTGTCTTCACACACTTTCTGTATTGTTTCGTCGCCGAAGCCATAGGCGATATCAAACCTGCTGATTACGTGGAGCAGAAAGTTGTTGTCCTGCACCATCTCACGCATCGAATTCGAGCCGCGATAACCTGTCTGCCTGTCTATCATTCCGCAAAATTAACAATTTTTATTCGTTCAGGCAATACCCTCTCGAGGGTATAATCGCCATATAGTTCTCTACATCGTCACAAAGCTTTCCTTAACTTCAACGATATTTTTTCATCCACTACATGACCCCTTGTGCGCTACATGTGCGCTACATATGTACCCTCCAACCGAAATTACCGGCATGGAATTCAGCTGGATACGCATGCCTTACGACCATGTCGCAGTATTGCAGTGCCAATACCGCGACCTCGCTGCCGACGGCATACGTTGCTACTGGGTGAAAGTATACCGCAACGGCAAAATATACCGCTGGGACGAACAGGACAACCGCATAGCCCACAGCAGCATCTGCACATACACCACCATGACCACCCGCAAAGACACGGACAAAGAAGACGACGACGAAATTATCTACGACGGCGATGAAATCACATGCACCGTATGCCCCGTCTCTCAAGCCATGCACGACTACCTCGAGGCGCTGCAGAACAACAGCAACGGACCTGCCATGTTTGCCGGCGACCACTGTCTGGGTTACTTCATAGCCACGTCGCCGATATCGGCATCTGTAGTATTCCGGCCCGACGACCTGCCGTTACAGGAATAGCGCCGTCCATCAACGCCGGTATCGACATGATGCTGCCTGGCAACTATGGCGGCGCCGCTGACTGCTGCTTAAAAATTGTAATTCATGCAGCAGTCGACAGCGGAGATTCCGGCATTATTTCTGATATGCAGCAATGCCGCTGACTATAAGGATATTGTAAAATACACAAAGTGTAAACGATAAAAAAACAAAAAAATATTTTTTGTCGTTTCATTTTTTTTACATACTTTTGCGATATTGAAATTTATTCCATAATACAAGGCGCTTGCTTTCCCGAACACACAGGTTTGATTATAATTATGGCAAATTGCCACCACGCCAAGATTAAATCAGCGAATCGCGTGTCAACAGTTCGGCAATGAACAGCCTCATAACAACCTAAAAAAATGTAAACGAAGCAAGCAGCTATTCCAATCCGGAATAAACTTCGTATTCCACCGGTATATCCGTATCATTTTCATCCTTTTACCCTAATTTAGTATGAGTAATTTAAAAAAATCGATGACACATTTGCTCAAGAGAGCCGGCATACTCTCATCGCTGGCATTATTCATGGCTCCGCTTGTACAGGCCGAGGAATTCAAAGACTGCCTCATTGTACACTTGCATGGAGGCTCAACAGTCAGCTACGTACTGGAAGACACCCCGGTAGTAACGTTTGTAGGCGAAAATCTGCATGTAGAGGCCAACCAGCTCAGCGATGACCACAAACTTGCCGATGTGGCAAAATTCACTTTCGACAACGTGGCCGCTCTCGCCGATGTCATGGCTAACGAATACCGCATAACCATACAGGACAACACTGTAACAATCGAAGGCCTCACTCCGAACACCGGAATACAATTCGCCGATATACAGGGACGCATCATCGCGTCCTGCAATGCCGACACTGATGGCAACGCCACATTATCACTGTCGCACATAACTGCAGGAGTATACATTGTTTCGACAACCGATGGAAAATCCTTTAAAATTTTCAAAAAATGACACGTACACTTACTCTGACCACCATACTTGCGGCATCGGCATTGTCGCTGACCGCTCAAAGCTTTACCGTATTCACCAAAAGCGGAGAAACTGTAGGATTCAACAATGAAAATGTAGAGCGTATCGAGTTCAGCCTCACATCTCTGCCCGATGAACCCACCCCTCCGGTACCTGATGTAATAAACTTCAACAAGTACATGGAATCGCTGACTCCGGCAGAAGGCCTGCTTGACACCAAAACCACACCGCAGGGGCTGGGCTGCATAACCATATCCTTAAAAGGCGCATACATTGAAAACACCGAAGAAGAGCATTACATCACACTCGGCAACAGCGAAGGTGCAGTATTCTCGCGCAAACCCACCGACGAAGGTATGAAGCTGCTCCGCAACGTACTGGACAACACCACCGACCTTATATATACTTTCGCGGCCGACGGATATACCACCCCCGGCAACTACCACCTGGAAATACCCGAAGGCACATATACCGACATCTCCGGCAATCCGCTCGGCGGCAAAATCTGCATCTACATCATCGAGGAGCCGGCTCCCGACCAGAAATACTCTGTATCGCCCGAACCGGGTATAGTGGAAACTCTGTCAGAGCTTACCATTACATTCAACAACTATACCCAACTCAAGCCCATGGGTGCCCTGAAGGCATATATACAGAAAGACAATAACGCTTATCCTGACATCGTAGAGCCTACAATCAATGAAAACGGCACTCTGACCATTTCATTCAACCCGACACTACAAGTTCCCGGAGTTTACAGCATCACAATTCCCGAAGGAAGCCTGAGCCTGAGCAACGAAGATTCCGACAAATCGTATCTCAACGAGAAAATCAGTCTTGTTTACGAAATTGAAGGCACCAAACAGCAGGCACCCAAGATAGGCGACTACTACTACAGCGACGGCTCATGGAGCTCATATCTGGTAAACAAGCCCGACGCCGAGCCTATCGGTGTGATTTTCTACATCGGAATCGCATCCGAATTCGGCGATAAAGAAGCATATTACAAAGTAAAAGACGGCTCTGCCGCCATGCCCGAATTCCACGGCTACGTAGTGTCGCTGCGCGACGCCACATACTATGACGGCGAACACAACCCTGTGGCCTGGAGCTTCTATGACGGATGGGACGACGGCTGCTCCTGCTCTGTAAGCACCAACGACTTCCTGGGCTACAACAACACCGCCGCCATACGCGCCAGAGCAAATAAAGACTTCAACGGACTCTCCGGCGAATCCTCGAACTTCCCCGCAACATATTATGCCACCGACTACTTCGATGCACAGGTGCCTGCACCCGCACAAAGCTCGGGTTGGTTCCTCCCGTCGGCCTATCAGCTGAAATATATCTACGACAGAGTATACTTCATACCAAACGGCGGTGACAGCGAATCGGCATGTGTCCAGAATTCGCTGGCTCAACTCGAGAACTACGGCGGCATGCCCATGTACTGCCGCGATTCGGAATACTGGTCAAGCACCGAACAGTACGACTCTTCGGGCTGCTCGTACCGAGCTTACTACACAAGCTTCGACGAAAGCTCGTTCAATCCCGGTTTCGTAACCTGGGCCAATAAAAACACCGGCTGCCGCGTGCGTCCGATATTAGCCTTCTAAACATCCATCCAAAATTCAATCCGATACAATCATGAAAAAATATATATTAAGTTTCGCTATTGCCGCATCGCTATCTGTGGCACCTGATGCGACAGCACAGACCATGACTGTAAACATGCGCGACGGCCAGAAACATCAGTTCAATACCGCCGATATAGAGCAGGTTTCGTTCGAGGTCCCTCAGCAGAATCAAGGTCCGTTCCGCATCGAGGTAAGCGACATCACTTCAGTATCGGCTAAGTTGTCGATATACCCTGAAGACCCGAACATAACATACTACTTCGACGTCTGCGACAAAGAAGATTATGAACACTACGGCGCGCAATACGTGGTGGAAAACTACTTCAAGTCGATACAGTCACAATACCCCGGCGTACCTCTATCGGTATTCCTCGAGGCTGCATTGTCGAAAGGCGACGACAGCGACAAAGTATCCGGACTCCCGTCTGACACCGAAATGGTATGCTATGCCATAGAAGTTGACCGGGAAGGCAAATGTGTAGGAGAAGCATCTGCCGTGCCCTTCTGCACACTTCCGGGCGGCAACCCGGCCGACTGTACCTTCGACATTTCATACTCCGGTGTAATGTCGACAGAGCTTACAGTGATTGTCAAACCATCTGACCCCTCGATAAGATACTGGATGGGCTGTTACAGTGTATCCGACTGGCCCGGCGACTTCACCATGCCGCAGTCCGTAAAGGCAAGCATTGAGGAATATTCAGCCTCTTACGGCAAACCGATTGCCGATGTAGTGCGCGGCGTAACCTTTACCGGCGATATAAACATTAATGAATCAGGTTTTACCCCCAATACCTCATACTACATCTACGTGTATGCGATGGACGACAACGGCGATGCCGCCGGCCCGCTGTTCAAGCAACGCTTCACTACTACTTCGTATGATTACTCTGATGCACAGATAAGTCTGTCCTACCGCTACTTCGACGGAAACGAAATGGCTGCCGCCTACCCCGAAAAATTCAGCGATGCCAAGGACAAAGTTATCCTTCAGGCTGTATTCACCCCCAACGAAACCGCCCAAAGCTATGCCTGGGCACTGGCAAAGGGCGACCTCACCGATGAAACCCTGTATCCGGAAACGACAACCAAGAATGCCGTAATCCAGGGTGGATTCCTCGGTGTTCCCGTCAAGAATCTATATGTACAGTACGGCGATGCGACATTCCTGTATTTCGCAGCCGACGCTTATGGCATCGACGGCAAACTCTGCCGCACTTTGGCCAACATCACCCCCGAAGGAGCATCTCACGTTTCTTCCTACGAAGATTTGACCGCACCGGCAGAAACTCCGGCAAAAATCAGCTTCGCTCCTGCAAAAATCTCCAACAAGGATGCCTCTATCTTGAAACGCTTCAGCAAGCTGCATACTGTACCCGGCCTCAACCGCAACCGCTTCTGACAACATAGTACCAGAACAACCTATCAATGCCGACAGCCCCGGACGCCTTTGGTGCCCGGGGCTGTCAGCGCAGGCCCCCGCCGACGTCCGCAGCCAAAACAATATTGGGCCTGATGCAATGTTGCTCTTCCATCATACGTTATAATATATGAAGTTGATAATTTATCCACAAATATGAAAGCCGACAAATTTTCATTACACAATTACATAGCTATCACAGCAATTCTTATCGTATTGATTATGACCGTACTCGACGTAACAGTGGTTAACGTCGCCCTGCCTGTGCTGGCCGATAAATTTGGTGTGTCGGATTCAGATACCGTGTGGATTGTCACAATTTATCAGCTTGTCATAACCATGTTGCTTCTTCCGCTGTCCTCCGCCGGCGACCTCTACAGCTACCGTAAGACCTTTCTGACCGGTGTGGTGATATTCACGAGTGCATCGGTTCTGTGCGCAGCATCTCAGAATTTTGCCATGATAATAGCCTCCCGCGCAATCCAGGGCATTGGCGCCGCCTGCGTAATGAGCGTGAATATAGCGCTTACGCGCCTTATATATCCGCGCGAAGTTCTGGGGCGCGGACTGGCTCTCAACGCCATGGTAATTGCCATTGCCACTGCCGCCGGTCCGACAATCGCAGGCAGCATACTTTCGATTGCATCCTGGCATTGGCTGTTCCTGATAAATGTGCCTTTTGGCATAGTGGCGTTTATATTAGGCAAAAGGCTGCTGCCTCGCAATCTGCCCAGACAGGATAAGACCGGATATGACTGGGTGAGCGGAATAGAGAATACGGTGGTATTCGGACTTATATTCTATTCACTCGGCAGTTTTGCCCGTAAAGGCGACACCGTCACCAACATCTGCCTGCTGCTTGCAGGCTTAGCTGTCGGTGTTTTATATGTCCGCCGGCAGCTGAACCGCCGTAACCCAATGCTGCCGGTCGATTTATTCGGCATAAGGCTCTATTCGCTAAGCATCATCACATCGGTGTGCTCATTCATAGCCCTGAACGTGGCCATGATTGCTCTACCTTTTTTATTTCTTAACAGCTACGGATTCTCGGAGATAACTACCGGATTGCTTATGACACCGTGGCCTCTGGCCACCATGATTGTATCGCCGCTTGCGGCCCGTTTTGTCGAAAAGCATAATCCCGGCAAAACCGCAGCCGCCGGAATGGCTGTTTATGCCGCCGGAATCACTTTGCTTCTGTTATTGCCGGATTCCGGAGTTCGGGTATGGGATATCGCCTGGCGGATGGTTGTGTGCGGCATAGGCTTCGGATTATTTCAGACACCCAACAACATAGTCATGGTCATAGCCACGCCCATCAAACGCACAGGCGGCGCAGGCGGTATGCAAAGCACGGCCCGGCTTGTAGGGCAGACTCTCGGGGCGACAATCGTCACGGTTGTCTTTGCACTGATGTCCGCTACATCGAAGCCTGTGGGTACCTGCCTTTACATAGCACTCGGAACGGCCATAATAGCCGGGGTTTTCAGCCTGAGTCGCGCCGGAAAGATTAGATATCTGTCCGTTTGATTATATTGTTTTCAGGCAGCAGTCAGTCATTGTCGCCGCTGCCCGACAGTGCCTGGTTCATGCCCAGCATGTCGGGCGCGACACCCTTGCGCGGCTTTACCGAAGCCCCTAATTTAATCAGTTTGCCACAGGTTACAGGTATGCTCTGGCCCGAATTTTTAAGCTTGCCCAAGGCGGCGTCGTAGCACTTGCGGGCATCGTCAAGGCGCGAGCCCAAAGCCACAAACTGCTCAGCAAAACGGTTTACACGCTCCAGCATCTCGTTGGCCAAAGCATACACCTTCTCGTGATTCTCGGCCTGTGCAATCTGCGTCCAGGTAAGATTAATGATTTTCAGCGCCGCATATAGTGTCTGCTCGTCGGCTATATACACACCCCGCTCCATGGCCTTGCGCCACAGTCCGGGCTTATGCGACGTAGCGGCATAAAGCGCCACCGTGTTCGGCACAAACATAATCACATAATTCATGCGCACCTTCGGAGGCTGCACATACGATGAATAGTCCTTCCGGGCCAGCTCGGCCACATGCTTCTCCACACTCGCCACATGCTCGCGCAGTGCCCGTGCCCGCAGTTCGTCGGTTTCGGCATTCATATAATCGAGATAAGCCGACAGCGACACCTTGGCATCGATTATCACGTCGCGCTCCCGGTCGAGGTGCAGAATCACATCGGGCCGGAGCAGCCGGTCGCCCTCGGCGCGCACGGTATTCCCGGCCGAGTCGCGCAGTGTAGCCTGAGTATCGTAATGCACCCCCTCCTCGAGCCCCTGCGCCTCAAGCAGCTCGGTAAGCACCGTTTCGCCCCAGTCGCCCTGAATCTTGCCTCCTCCTCGGAGGGCATCGGCAAGTCGGTCGGCACTCTTGCGAGCCGCATCGCTATGCTCCATCACCAGCTGTATGCCCGACGATAGCTGACCGCCCATCTCGCTGTGCCGTATGGTATTTTCGTTAACGGCGCGGCGCATCTCGCTGATGCTCTTGTTGAGCGGTTCAAGAATACGGTTCACACCCTCGCGGCTCGACATCTCGAATTCAGCCTGACGCCGGCGCAACATCTCTGCAGTGACATTCTCCAGTTCGGCCTTCATTTTGGCTACAGTTTCGTCGAAGCGATGCTGCAGTGCATCCAGTGTACGCGCATGCATTTCGTCGGCCTGACTCAGCATAGCCTGGGCATCATCGCGGGCCATCTTCAGCTGAAATTCAAGCACTTCAATCCTACTGACATTACGGATTGAACGCATCCTGCCCACCAGATATCCCGCCACGGCCCCTACTGTCAGAGCCATTGCCGATGTGATTATTAAAATTTCCATTTCGTGTGTTACAAACAGTGAAAATGCAAATATAAGCAATATTCACGACATCACAAAAGTCTATATTCAGGCCGAAACAAAAAGACCGCAAAAAGACCGCTTCCTGAAGCTATACCATGAGCTTCAGGAAGCGGGCAGATAAATTGTCGGATGTAGTTCAGTTTACCTCAGCGAACTGATCTTTACCTACACCGCACAGCGGACATACCCAGTCATCAGGCAAATCCTCGAAAGGTGTACCGGGGGCTATGCCGTTTTCAGGGTCACCTACAGCGGGGTCGTAAACCCAGTCGCATACTTCGCATATATACTTCTTGTCCATATCAATAAAGTTTATCAGTTATTAATTCCTAAATATTTTCGTAAATAAAACATACTGAATAGCACTAATGTTCGCCATGTCGGATTTTTTTCATAACTTTAAAGTTCCAAACAAATGAACATGAAAACCATACAGAACCTGATATTTGACTTCGACGGCACCCTGGCCGACACCGCCCCGCTGATAATGGCCACCATGCAGACCACCATACACGAACTGCAGCTGCCGCCGCGCACCGACACCGAATGTCGCGCCACCATAGGTTTGCGACTGGAAGACGTGCCGGCAGAACTATGGCCCGGCGACACCGTGGCCGAAAACACATTCGTGGCAGCATACCGCCGTATATTCAACCGGCTCAAGCGTCCGCTGTCAGTCGAATGTTTTCCTGGCGTACTGCCCACCCTCGGCCATCTCCACCGCAGCGGCTTCCGAATGGCCATAGCCAGCAGCCGCAGCCACGCCTCGCTCGACGAATACGTCGACATGCTCGGCATAGCACATTACTTCACAATGATAGTTGGCGGCAACGATGTAGCGGAAGGCAAGCCATCGCCCGAAGCAGTACTTAAAATTCTCGACCGCTGCAGCTGGAGCGCAGACGAAACTCTCACCATCGGTGACGCTCCGGTCGACATTCTGATGGGCCGTTCCGCCGGCACCGCCACCTGCGCCGTCACATACGGCAACGGCAAGGAGTCCGACCTCCGGTCGGCCGCCCCCACCTACATCACCGACAACTTCCCCGACATCATAAACTTCTGCAGTATGTCGCAGAGCTAAAAACCCGCACTGCATCCCGGCGAGAAAACAGCAATCATACTGCACTTAATTTGGCAATACCGCAAAATTATATTACCTTTGCAATGAGTCTAAGAATGGATTTTGTGCTACCGGTGAAGAACCCGAAAGACAGCTGCAGGACTTCACCAAGGATATAAAGCCCCGCACAACTTACTGATGTTCATTTTAAATTTTTAAGACCTGATTATGTCAACAACTGCAATCATAATTCTAAGCGCTGTGGCCCTGCTGATAATTCTGGCGGCCATGTTTTTCTCATACAACAACAAAGAGATTGCCCTGCGCAAAGAAGCCGACGCCCAGCGAGGCAAAATCCAAACCGTGCGCGACCGCATGTTCCAGATTATCCGCGAACAAGCCAACGTTTCGACCGAATATCGCGAGGCATTCGAAAAAATTTATCCCGAAATCATAGCCGGACGATATCAGAACGGAGGCGGCCTGATGAAATGGATTCAGGAAGCAAACCCGCAGTTCGACACCACCTTATACCAGACATTGTCGAACACCATCGACGTACAACGAACCGCATTCACATCGACCCAGAACCGCATGCTCGACATCATAAACCAGCGCGCCACACTTATCGAATCGTACCCCGGACGATGGTTTGTAAAAAACAAGGAGGACATAGACTATACACCCATTACCACCTCCGACACCAAGAGCGTGATGGCCACTGGAATCGACGACTACACCTTCTCGTTCAAGCGTTAACCTCAACACCCGCATGGCATGATAGCCGCAGTGTATTTTCTGCCAGTTATAGCCTGCCTGGTACTCCATTTAGCATTCGGTTACAATGGTGACCGAACCACATACATGTGGATACTCTTAGCCGGCGAAGCCACTGTGGCGGCAGCCCACAAGCTGGCATACTCACGACGCACCAATAGCACCGAATACCTCGGCTCGCTCGTTACGGGCATTTTCTACGAAGAACCCTGGACCGAGCTGACAACACACATCGAAACCCGCACCGACCGCAACGGCCGCACATATACCGTACGCAAAATCAGGCATCATCACCACTCCGAAATATTCTACTTCACAACCACAACAGGCAAAACCTTCAATACCGGAGAGCAGTTTTTCTGCGACGTCCGCGACCAATGGCAGCTGCCTCGCCACTCCGACAGATGGACCGGATGCAACATCCGAGGCGGCGTAAGATACGGATGCCATTACAGCATCGGCGACATGACTCCGGAGCAATTCGATACCCCTAAATACTGGATACCGATTACCGAAACCAATTCATACAAAAACAAGATCCGCTGCTCGAACTCGATATTTAAATTCGAGAAGATCAGCAGCGAACAAGCCAAAGCAATCGGACTATTCGATTACCCCGACATATATGGCTACGATGCGCCATGTATCCTGCCGGGAGAGTTCGAGCTGCCCTTCAGTGTCGACTCCATGTTCCGCCGATTCAATGCCCGCTATGCCCCTGAGGTGCAGATGCGACTGTACATACTGCTCTTCCCCGCCGACAAAGGCATAGCCATCAGCGAAATGCAACGCGCCTACTGGCAAGGAGGCAACAAAAACGAACTCGTGGTCTGCATAGGCCTTACTGCAGAGAGCGACATAGCCTGGGCACGCGCCTTCAGCTGGGCCGACGAGCAGACGGTAGAAGCCGACATAGCCCAATGGCTGATGAAACACCGCCGCCTCGACTGGCAGGAATTCCACAACTGGCTCACTACCCGCATTGCCGACTGGCGTCGAAAAGAATTCGCCGATTTCGATTACATCAACGTCACCCTGCCGCTGAGTTCTTTTCTGCTAATCCTTGCGCTGAGCATCCTTGAAAATGCCCTCGCCATATACCTGGCCGTCAAACCTTAGAGTCCTGTTCAACTGTATATACCCCTTATATATATCGGGTGATCACAAAATACGCATAATAGAAAATAATGGAAAAAGACCACAAGCATTACGACGTATTCATATCGCATGCAAGCGAGGACAAAGACTCGTTTGTACGCCCGCTGGCAAACATGCTCGAACAGACAGGCCTCAAAGTCTGGTACGATGAATTCTCGTTAAGACTCGGCGACAGCCTCTCGGCATCGATTGACAAAGGAATTATGGATTCGCGCTACGGCATATTGATACTGTCACCCCATTTCCTGAACAAAAACTGGACAGACTATGAATACCGTTCCTTGCATCGTTTTGAAAATTTCCTACGTTTTCAACAAACAAGATGAGCATAACGCTTCTTATTTTTCCAAAATGTCGTGGAACGGTGGTAAAGACCTTTCCAACTGCAAATTTAGCGAAAGTATTTGAATGAGAGAGGATAATCAATGGAAAAACTGTTGCAGTTATCGTCCGCCTGCTGTTGAGCGGTCGGCCTTGACATCAACCTCCATGAGTTTCTGCGCTCCGCGTTTCTGACGGCCCCATTGCAGGTTGTATGATATACTGACGTAGGGCATTCTCATATCAAGGCGCATGTGCTGCTCGTTGCGGTTCCACTTGCTCAATGACTTGCTGCCTTGGTCGTATTTGCCGAACGGCATGATGACACCTGCTGAGAACTGCCATGACTTCCAGTTGTAACAGAGGTCGATGATGTTAAGATTTTCGCCCCAACTGATTTTCTCACCCCAAAGGTCTCGCTGCGCTCTCACATATTGCCCGCTGAGCACGAATCCCCAGTGCATTAGCTGTATATTAGCGTTGCCGCTCCATGCGTTGCTGTGATGGGTGTAGCCGTTGCTACGCATACGCTCCATGCGAAACTGAATATAACCGCTTGCCACTAACCAGTTGGGGATAATTTCTATCTGCGGAGCAAGGAAGAACGAGAGGTTCTGCAGTCCGCGGCTGTTCTCGTATGTGGTGATGAGTTTGTCGCCCTCCCACTGCAGAAGCGGAGTGATGGCGTTGGGCGAGGTGAAGGCGCGGACGCCAAATGAACCGCTGACACGAGGCACGTTGAAGCCGTAGCGGAAAGTCAGCATATATGAGTTGGCAGTCTTTAGATTCTGATTGCCCACGCGCCACTGGAAGCCGTCGAGCTGCTGCGGCACGATGTTGGTTTCGGCCAGCGACGGTGTGGATTGCCACGAGGTGAAATTAAGCCGGAAATTGTGATTCTGATTCAGCGAATATGTTATTGTGGCCTGCGGACGCGGACTCCATGAGTGGGAGCCTTGGTTGGTTTCTTTGAAAAGAAAATCGGTATACTGGACACCCATTCCGGCGGTTGCAGTCCATTTGCCGAAACGGTGGAAATATTCGGCGAAGAGATAGACCTTGTCCTGACGCTGATGGAAGATGTCGTCGCCAAGGCTCTCATACTGCGAGCGGTTGCGGTTGGCGGTGTATGAAGTACCGGCGGTAAAACGCCCGTTGCGCCAGTTCTTGATGTAGTCGACCTCTATGGCGTATGCCTGGTTGCGGTCCTTGATATTGGTGTGAATGTCGGTCAGATAGTTTGTTGCACCGGCCAACTGCTCCATATAATCAGAGTATGAACGTCCGAAATAAAACGAACTGTTGAAGTTGACAATAAGCATCTGTCTGTGGGCGAAATTCTGCTGCCAGTATAACGACAGGGAGGGTGTGCCGCCTTTGTCGCCGTGAGAGTCTGTCAAAAAAATATCATCCGAACCGTCACTCAGCGACAGCAGTCCGTTGTAGAGAAATTTGTCTGTGAGCTTTTGGAATAGGCCAAACTCCGCCATAAACACCGTAGTATCGGGTTTGATATAGCTGTATGAGGCCCAGGCGTTGGCAAATGAATTATCCATCGTGCCGCCACGCGAGGTTTCATTGCGGGTCAAAGTCGTGCCGTCGGGGTATGTGAAAGTCTCGGTATAATCGCGATGTGTCTTTATCTTATTGGTGAGCTTGAAGTTGCCGCCAACTTCCCACTGCGAACGGCCTGTATTGAATTTTGCGTCAGCCATATAGAATCCCCATGCCTGATTGAGGGCGGGACGGGCCTGAGCCATTATCGAGCCGCCTACCGTGGGATTGGAAACAATGAAATTCAGCACATAGTTTGCACCGCCGTAGCGAAGGCCTGGGTTGTCGATCCATTCCACCCGCTTGATGGTTTCTGGCAGCAGAGTACGCACCTGTTCGATTGATGATTCGCGACCATTGATTCTCACCTGTACCGACTGGCCGGCGGCCTGAATCGTGCCGAGCGCGTCGCTGACGGTCAGGGTTGGAATCATTAGATTGTTCAGCAGCTGAAGGCCGTTCTGCGAATGCTCAACCGCGCTTTTAGATGGATGATAGATATCCATGTCGGACTTGCGGATTACTTTTGGTGCCTGTATTACAATTTCCTGTAATTCCTGCGGCGGAATTGAATCTGCTGTTTCTGTCTGCGCCATAAGTGATAGGGCGCAAGACAAGGCCAATGTTGTGATAATTATAGATTTCATAGAGTTGATGCTTACGATTTCACGATGCAAAATTAACTAATTGCCGTATTATATACTTCAACATTTGTTGAAAAGTTACATATGCGTCTAAAAATTTTTCCGCAGACGGCTCAGATGAGTCTGAGTTATAGTCAGGAATGGGGAGATGCAATATATTTCGCAAAGGGTTTCGGCAATGACCGAAGTTCTTGCTTTATGACCTCGAAGTGAAAAAGAAAATCCGTAACGAACTCTCCGGCAAACTCCGGTCCAAGTACATGTTCCGCGCCATCATCGCCGTAAGCCACATATAAGTACAAATACCGTTCCCGTGAATATCTATGCCAACAAGCGCACTATCATCAAGGGCGAAGCAAAAAATCTTTTGAATCAAACCCCATTTGAAGTAAGCGTTAATGATATTTGGGAGGCCAATGTGATTGTTCCCTTGTCACAAACGAAAAAAACGCTAAATCTCATTGAAATTCATCATTTTAGACCCACCTTTAATTTAGGTTCATGATACCACAGGCACTTTTTTAGTTGATTCTTTGTCACAGCCGCCGAAACCGTATGGAATCACGACGCTATCGCAGCGCGGGTAGCCGAAGCATTCAGCCCCGGCCACCACTACCGGCGGCTGACAGAGATCTACCGCAGCGTGATGCGCCGACCTCAGCTACGCGACGGTGCGATGACAAGCGATTCTATGCCGCTTATCGAGGCCAGCGCAATGCGACACGGAACCGATGATATGGGATTAACCGCCAGATATAACGGGAGTCCGACTCTAAAACCTTTTATCGACACTTCTTCACCAAGCAAATATCCGTCTGCGGATTTAATATCCCTCACAACAAACGCCCCGGAACCCAAAGCCTCAAACTCGCCATATCCACCACGCCACACAGCTCTCACCTTGTCGCCTGCATTCAGGTCGTCGGCAAGGATAACAGTGATTGGATCCGACTCATCGTTGTCGGGATTAAGGCTTTCGATAAGCGACTTATAGTCGACATGGCCGAGGTAGTGCGCCACGATGTCGAGCGTGTAGGTTCTTGGGGTAGACTCGGTGCGGATAAAACCGAGTAGCCGCTTGAGGGTGTTGACAGAAATACGATGATTTGTGCTCTGTTCGATATCTTCTCTGAGCACTTCGCAGTCCGACGGATAGAGGATCGGATGTTCGAGTCGCTGCGAAAGTAATGTTTTGATGATTGGTAGGATCACTTTTTCTGTCTTGCGTTTACAATCAGCACAGTGCTTTCTGAACTATTCTTATCAAGGAGTCCATTGATTGCGACACCTCTTCCGGCTTTGGCAATTTTCCGAACGATAATGCTCCGACCTCAGACTGATAGACGGGAGCGATTCGCTTCCACATCTCTGAGAAGGAGGTGAGCAACGGGGATTGTAACACGTCTGAAGTTTTCCATAATGGGGGACGGTCAAATTCGGCTTTGTCATGTGCTACAAGTTCTCGAAGCTCAACGGGGAATGATGAATCAAGATATTCATGACATTCTTTGTCCTTCATCAGGAAGTGAAGGTCATAAAAATGTCGTACTTTGGAGGTGAGTCCTGCCACCGGGTCTTCTTCAAACGAAAATCGGAGCAGCGATACGACCTTCTCGCACATTGTCCTGCGCTTGTCAAGGACATTCAACTCAAACGGAGCCATATCCAACTGCGCTATCAGACCTTCGAGTTGCCGCTTTTCCATCATCTCGGTTATGAACGGTTTTACGAATTGTCTGACAAACGGATAGGGATTGCCATAGGTGTTGATCTCGACAATAACATGGTTGCCGAGAAAGTCAAGTGATGTGTCAGTGCGGTCTATTACCGACGGATAAGAGTGATATGTTTTTCTGAATCGGCTGTTCTTGATTGATTCTCCGAATTCCTCCGTCTCTTCAAGGTCTATTGTGGTGTCTTTCCCAAGATGAAGCACAAGCTTCTTCTGCTGATTATTGCTTAGTCCCTCTCCAATTATGGCAAGATCCACATCGGAGGAGAATCGCTGAATGATACCGTATCCTTTGGTGAGCGATGTTCCGCCTTTCCACACAGTCCTTTCAGCCTGCGGCATTCGTGAAAGCCGTTGCAGAATCTGACATATCCAATAATCCTTCTCAACAAACTTTTGAGGGATTCCGAGTTCGGCGGAAGTGATTCTGATGGCATCAGCCAATTGTTCTTTGTTTTCGTGAAGTTTCATTTTATATGCCATTTTAATGAGTTGGACAAATGTGCCGACAGCCCCGGATAGTCGTATGAAGTCAATGGATTGAGGGTTTCATACAGCAGAGAAGATGAGGATTCATATCCTATATTTTCAAGCATCGCTCCTAATAGAGCACGAAGCCTTGCCGGATATTTCATGGCAAGTCCTGTCATAATCTCAATCTCGTCAGCTCCTAAGCGTTTTATAATTACAGCTAACCGATTGAGAGACGCTACTACTGTCGTATCCGGTATTTTACGAATATTGTTGATGGCGTCAAGAATGACAAGGTACTTGATATTGTCTACGGTTATCTCATTAGGCTGCTTTATGAATCGAACGGAATACCCCCCTCTGTCAAGGTTCCTCTTGACTCCGTTTATACCGATTTGAATTATTCCGGAAATCTGTGTGGTAAGACCCATTTCATTCCATCGGGAGTACCCTGTAATATAACCTGTCGGAGTGTCACCATCCCAAAGCAAATCCTTGACTATTTCCTCTTGGCTTGGCATAACTTCACCGAATATGGAGGTCTTCGGACGATAGAACCGCCCTTTCCCTGCTTTTCGCAGAACGCCCTCGTTGACCATCCTTCCGAGTTTGACCCGGATATTATCCCACGATAGCATTGGCAGATTCAAATCGCCGATAGTGAATATCGTCTCCTCGGGAAAGGATAGCACACTACGTTCTATTTGCTTGGATTCGACCATCTTCATGTATTTACAACTGCAAAGGTAATGATTTTGTTCGGTTTTTGCGCGTAAAAACCGAACAAAATTAAAAGATTCGCCTAAATTTTTGCTATTGAGAGCGATAGATGCGAATTGATTCTCTGGATTTTGCGGCAGTTTCAACCTGATTTAAGATGTCAAGCTCGTATTTTGTTCGGTTTTCTGTCCACAAAACCGAACATATTGGAAAACCCAGGCTCGGATGACCCCTTAGACCAGGTTGAATTGACCCCTTAAGCCAAAATATCACTGACCCCTTTGCCCAAAATAAAAATGACCCCTGTCGACGTAATGTCAGCAGGGGATTTTATATGTATCTTTGG
>CAJTRC010000047.1 GCA_910578365.1 uncultured Muribaculaceae bacterium | reverse complement strand
TTTAAGCCAAAAATGAAAAAAATAAGATTTTGACACCAGAATAACTCGTTGACAGACAGACACAGAATATTGCCCGATTCACAATGAACCGGGTAGGGGAAGTCATGCTTTTTATTTTAGTTTAAATGAAAGAGCCGTGAGCCACTGTGAGCCGGCATAAATGTTAACGCCAGGGGCGCGACTGTGCGTACCCCTGACGTGGTATGGTAGTGTGCGGTACTACAGGCGCTGTGCGCTTTCGATGTCGCGGAAGTAGCGGTATGTGCTGACTTTCAGCTCGTCGCAGGCGTCTTCGTCGGCCACGATAATGGCGTGGGGGTGGAGCTGGAGTGCCGAGATGGTCCACATCTGGCAAACGCCGCCTTCAACGCCGTGCTGCAGTGCGCGGGCTTTGTTGTGGCCGTTTACAAGCAGCATTACACTGCGGGCGTCCATTATAGTGCCTACGCCTACGGTGAGGGCTGTCTTGGGCACAGCGTTGAGGTCGCCGCCAAAGAAGCGCGAGTTGGCTATTACGGTGTCGTGGGTGAGGGTTTTCTGGCGGGTGCGCGAGGTGAGCGACGAGCCGGGCTCGTTGAAAGCTATGTGGCCGTCGGGGCCTACGCCGCCCATGAACAGGTCGATACCGCCGTAGCTTTTGATTTTGTCTTCAAAACGCCGGCATTCGGCTACTACATCGTCGGCGTTGCCGTTGAGAATGTTTACGTTCTCGCGGGGGATGTCGATGTGGCTGAAGAAGTTGTTCCACATAAAGCTGTGGTAGCTCTCGGGGTGTTCCTGGGCCAGGCCGCAGTATTCGTCCATGTTGAAAGTAACCACGTTGGCGAATGATACTTTTCCTTGTTTGTAAAGCTCGATAAGTGCGCGGTACATGCCTAAGGGCGATGAGCCTGTGGGACAACCCAGTACAAACGGCTTTTCGGGGGTCGGATTTGCTTCGTTGATGCGCGATGCAACGTATTCGGCAGCCCATTTCGACAGTTTGTCGTAGTTTTCTTGAATAATAAGACGCATGGTTGATTGTGATTTACGTTTTTGTTTCTTACGGATGCAAAGTTAATGAAAATAATTCATACACCGCGCATTTGCTTGTAATTTGCATGCAATATGTGCTGAACCGCCACCTGCGGAGGTGTGTTATATTGTTGCCGGACCGGCTATAAAACAGATATGATATGAATGACCGTTTAAGCTATGGCGACAGAGAGTCGCTGCCTGACTCGGTGTTCGGTCTGCCCGAACGCCGTGAATATCCTATGCCCGACGCTGCGCATGTGCGTGCCGCCGAGGCTTATTTCCGTTATTGTCCCGAGAATCTGAAACCCCGGCTGGCACGTGCTATTCTGGCGCGTGCGGCGGAGTTCGGTGTCGAAGTGGGCTCGCCTTCCATACAGGAGTACGCAAGGCGGAACTGATGTAGGCTCGCCCGGTTATTCTTCCTCCTCCGGGCCTGCTGCCTCGTATGCGCCCAAGGCTCCTGCACGGGGAATGCCGTATGGGTCGACGGCGCTCTGAGGCAGGGCTATGGATTCGTCGGCTGCCCCGCGGGCGGGTGAGTCGGCTTTCAGGCGGTAGTCGAACAGATAGTCGGTCCGCACGGTGTAGTACAGCGGGTCTTCGCCCCAGATGCAAGCCACAAAGTGTTCGTCGTCCTCGCCTTCGCTGCGCAGAAGGCATCTGCGCAGATACACCTCGGTGTCGTTTAAGTCGCCGTGACTCAGTTCGGAGCCAAGGCCGTATATTATGGTGTTGGTGATGTCGGCCTTGAGGTAGGGCAGGCCGCTTTCGTCGTCGTTTTCGGCATTAATGTGACCGAACTGCAGGGCCGGGCCTCCAATGGCGGTAAACAGGTAGTTGTTGGCCATAGTGCAGTGGTCGAAGCGGTGGCTGCCGCCAATTAGCGACACCAGGCCGTACGACCCTTCGGCAAACTCGGTGCCTGCGGCCACTATCGAGGCATGGCTGGAATATAGTACCACGTCGCCCGAGTTGTGCAGTCGGCTGTTGAGCAGAGTCAGAGCCGGGTCTTCGGTGGTGGTGCTGCCGTCGCCGTTCACATTCACGCCGTATGTGGTGTTGCGCAGGTCGGTATGTGCCATTATGTTGCCTTTGGAGCCGGAGCTGAAAAACACGCCGCCCCACTGGCGCGACATAATGTCGAACGAAATCTGCCCCACGACGTTGCCTGTGCGGTCGCCTGTCATGTCGACGTGTGCGTCGGCTGTGCCCAGGCTGTGTAGTGTGCCGTCAACGCGCATGTAGGCTTTGTCGTGGAAATAAAGGCGGGTGCCAGGCTCGAGGGTCAGCGTGATTCCGGGCGACACCACCAGCGAGTCGAATATCTGGTATGGCTTTCCGGCTGTGAATCGGGTATCGCGGTCGATTATACTGCCGCGCAGGCGGGTCACATCCTGGCCCTGTGCGGTGAGTACCACATGGCTGTCCACTCCGTTGGTGCTGAAGCGAATCTTGGCGGCAACGTCGACAGGCAGGTCCGAGCCGTTTTCGGGCAGCAGGGCGTCGACCATTACAAATATCGAGTCCTTGGCTCGGATTTCCACGTTATGGAAGTCACGTCCCGACTGGCCGTCGACATTCAGTCGGAACATCGGGGCGTTCTCGCCTTCAAGTTGTATATCGCTGATGGAGATGCCTTTCGAGGCTCGGTTGTACACAATGAACTTTGCTGTCGGCGAACCTTCGGTGGTAAGCAACAGACCCATATTCAGAGTATCGGCGCTGAAGGCAGGCTGGTCGGAAGGAGATGTGGTAAAGCCGTCCTCGATGCAGGAGCACAGAGCGGCGGCGAAGATGAAGAAAAAGAAAAGAGGTTTCAGAAATTTCATATACTATTAACGTGTTTTCTCCCCAAAAATTGTGTGTTTCTTGTGTCCCTGCGGCACTCCCGCCGGGGCAAGCGCCTGCGAAGCTTTTTTCCTGACCAAGAGCGGGTGTGCGCCTCGACGAGGATGCCTCGCCGTACAAGGATAAAAAAAGCCCGGACTTAGCAGCCCGGGCCTTTGGTATAAATAAGGTTGGATTAGATTAGTCGTCGAAACCGGCTACGAAGTTCAGCGAGTGGTTCTTCACTTCTTCGCCGTTGAGCAGGGCGTTAATCAGTCCGTTGCCGGCCAGAGGCATGAACATACGGCTGAACTGCTGCATGTACATGTCGCGCGAGTCTTCGAACTTCATTGCGGGTTCGCTGATGTTGTTGACCTTTGCCACGTACACTCCGTAAGGAGTAACGATGGTTTCGGTAAGCGCTCCCTTGGCAGTTTTTACAATGGCTGCACCGAATTCGGCGGGGTAGTTGGTGCTGTTGAATGCAAAGGGCTGAGCGGTTATGACGGTGGTCTTTGCTGCAGTGGCGAGAGCCTGAAGGTCGTTTGCCTGAGCCTTGTAGGTTTCGGCTATTTTCTCGGCCTTCTTCAGGTTTGTGGCCTCACGCTCCAGACGCTGACGAACTACGGGGTCGTTCCAGGCTACATAGTCGTCGTATTCGTTGCCCAGCGCTATTGCCACCAGGTACTCCTGTTCGGCGGGCTGTACGGGCTGGAATATTGCGGGGATGTTCTGGGTGGGAGTCTGGCTCTGACGAACTTTCGATTCAACTACGGGCGATACTTTGCCGGTTTTTCCATCCATGGCAAATTTTACCAGGGCACGGGTCGAGGGCAGACCGGCGATGTTGGCTGTACCGGCCGATACGAGGGTCTGCTGTACGTTGTAGCCTGCCTTCTCGGCGTTGTCTACAAATGTCTGGGTGCTGGCGTTGTTGCCTACATAGTTGCGGAACTCGCCGCTGATTTTGCTGCGGGTGGCGCCGGAGGGCTCAACCACGTAGTCGATACGGGCGAGGTCGAATACGCTCACGGGTGCCGGACGCTTGTCGACGCGGATGAGCATGTTGAGCTGCTGGCCCTGGATGCTGTCGGAGTAGAGCACGGTTTCACCTACGGGAGTTTCGCCAAGCAGTTTGGCTATGGCCGGATTGGTAACGCTCAGGAGCGAAATTTCCTGGTTGCCCATTGCCATGGCGTTGTCGAGCTTGAGGCTGTCCCATGTCTGGGTTGCCTTGGCGATGTTCATCAGCGAGTCGGTGAGGGCTGCGTCGTCGAACATCAGCTGCGAGTAGGTCACAGAATCGATTTTCTGCTCGATGCCCATGATTTTGCCTATGGTGTAGTAAGAGCCGGGAATCGACTGTACAATCATGGTCTTGCCTGCATAAGCTGCGCTGTCGACGAGTTTTTTGAAGCTGCGCGAGCAGTTGGCACCCTGGTAGCGAGCGTTGAGCTGAGCTTTGGTTACGCTTTGACGCTGGGTGAGGAAGCGGCTGTCGGCATTTGCCGGAGCGAGCGACAGGGTGTCGTTCTGCAGGGCTGCCACCATTTTGACTACAGCGGCATCGGCGTCGGCGTAGTCGTCGTCGCTGGGGGCTACCTGCTGCACGATGTAGGAAATAGAGCGCTTGTCGCCGCCTTTTACAGCGAATTTCGACTTATTCTTTTCCCATACAGCCTTGATGTCTTCGTCGGTGACAGTGATGTCTTCGTCGGCAATCGATGCCGAGGGAATCATAACGATGTCGATGTTGCGTATGGTTTCACCGTCGTAGATGGCCTGGGCGTCGACGTTGTTGGGAGTATAGAGTCCGTTGATGAGCATGGAGTAGAGCTGCTGGCGCAGACTGTTTTCCACGTTGTCTTCGATACCTCGCCAGATGGCCAGGTAGCGCTGGGCTTCTTCGGCGGGAATCTGGTATTTCTGAGGGGCTTTGAGGCGTTCGAGTACGGCGGCGATGTTCTGGGTCATGCTGGCTTCGTCGTAAGCGGGAGCGAGGCCGAATGCCTGACCGAGGCTGCCGATAAATTGCTGTACTTCGCCATTGTATATCATTGCCTGCGAGAGTTCGCTGTCGGTAATGTTGATTCCGAGGTCTTCGTATTCTTTGTCGAAGAGTTTCTGAACAAGCAGGCTGTTGAGGTCTTGCTGGTTGATTTGGTCGGGATCTCCCTTGCGTTCACCCTGCTTTTCGCGGAAAGCGTTGAGGTCGTTGAGTTTGACCTGGGCGCCGTTGGCTTCGATCATTTTGTCGCCGGTGCCAAAGTAGGTGCGGCCCGAGGTGAGGAAGTCACCAAGGATAAAAGCGAGCAATGCCACGATGATAATCACGAAGAGAATCACTGACTTGCTTCTGATTTTTTCTAAGGTTGCCATTGAATTTTATGAGTGATTGTTTTATTATTTCGACGTGTTGCGGCATGGAAATGCCGAATTTAGCGCACAAAGATACATTTTTTTTGGCGCACGTCAAAATGATATAGTAATTTTTTGGGCTTTAAACGGCAAATTCGCACTGAAAAGTGCGAATTTGCATTTTTTTAAAGGCCGAATTCTTGTCGCAGGTCGTCGACACGGTCGAGTTTCTCCCAGGTGAACAGTTCTACTTCGCGAGTGAACGGATGTGAGGTGTGGGCGTCGAAGGTCTTTACGACGGTGCGGTTGGTGCGTCCCACATGTCCATAGCTGGCGGTTTCGCGGTAGATGGGATTGCGCAGTTTCAGGCGGGATTCTATGCCGTAGGGGGTGAGGTCGAACATGCGCTGCACGATTTCGGAAATCTCAACGTCGGATTTGTCGACCTTGGCAGTGCCGAATGTGTTGATGTTCAGGCTTACCGGCTGTGCCACGCCTATGGCGTAGGCTACCTGCACAAGTGCGCGGCGAGCTATGCCTGCGGCAACGATGTTCTTGGCTATGTGACGTGCGGCGTATGCTGCCGAGCGGTCGACTTTGCTGGGGTCTTTGCCGGAGAAGGCGCCGCCGCCGTGTGCGCCGTGTCCGCCGTAGGTGTCGACGATAATCTTGCGGCCTGTCAGACCGGTGTCGCCGTGGGGGCCGCCTATCACGAATTTGCCGGTGGGGTTTACGTGGAGTGTGAATTCGCCGTCAAGCAGGTGGCGCAGGTGTTCGGGCAGCTGTTGGCGCACACGCGGAATGAGTATTGTGCGTACGTCGCGGTCTATGATTTCAACCATTTTGAGGTCGGCTTCTTCCTGGCTCAGACCGCTGTTGGCCGGCGAGATGAAGTCGTCGTGCTGTGTGCTTACCACTATTGTGTCGATGCGCACGGGCTGTCCGCCTTCATGGTCGTATTCAACAGTTACCTGGCTTTTCGAGTCGGGGCGCAGGTAGGTCATGTCTACGCCTTCGCGGCGTATAGCCGCCAGTTCTTTTACCAGTGCGTGGCTTAGTGCCAGGCTCAGAGGTATGTACAGCGGGGTTTCGTCGGTGGCATAGCCGAACATCATGCCCTGGTCGCCGGCTCCCTGCAGGTGGTTTTCCTGGCGTTCCACGCCGCGGTTGATGTCGGCGCTCTGCTCGTGTATGGCCGATAATATGCCGCACGAGTTGCCGTCGAAGCGCAGGTCGCTGTTGTCGTATCCTATTTCGTTGATTACTCGGCGAGTTACTTCCTGGAGGTCGACGTAAGCTTCCGATTTTACTTCGCCGGCGAGTACTACCTGGCCGGTGGTTACAAGGGTTTCGCAGGCGACTTTCGACTGGGGGTCGCGGGCGAGGAATTCATCAAGGATGGCGTCGGAGAGCTGGTCGGCCACTTTGTCGGGGTGGCCTTCGGAAACGGATTCCGATGTGAAGAGATATTTCATATTTAATACGGTATAAACAAAAAAAATCATGGTGGCGACAAAGCTGTCGCAGCCATGAATTACCCTAAAAACCGCAATAATAGGCGCACGCCCTCAGAGGGGCTACGCAGCGATTTTAGCATTTTTTCAAGTGGTTGCAAGCAGCCAAATCTGTCCACTGGCGGAGTTTCCGCCTTTTTCGGCTGCAAAGTTACAAATTATTTTTTGAAATTGCAAATATTTGATCGTGGCACTTGCGCCTGTGTCAGCCTGTGTCAGTTCTATTGCATTTTTGCCGCCCCGAGGGCAAGAATGCTTACCGCCGCCGGGCGCCCTGTGGCGAGTGCTTTGAGTGCTGCGCGCATGGTGGCTCCGGTGGTGATGATGTCGTCGACCAGAAGCACACGGCGCCCTTCGATGGCGCGGGGCTGCGCCAGCTCGATGCTGTCTTGCAGGTTCTGTGAGCGTTCGGTGGCGTTGAGGCGTGTCTGGCTGCGGTGAGTGCGTGTGGCTCTGAGGCAGTTGGCCACAGGCAGTCCGCTGGCCCGGCTTATGCCTTCGGCGAGCCACTCGGTCTGGTTGTAGCCCCGGACGGCGCGTTTGCGCCAGTGTATGGGTGTGGGTACAACTACGTCGGCAAACGATGCGGGGTCGCAGCCGTCGGCCTGCAGCTCGGTTGCGTAGAAGGCGGCGGCGCTGCGTATCAGTTTGGGGCGATCGTGGTATTTGGCGTCGATTATCACGGCGGTTTCGGCACTGCCGCGATAGTACCAGAACCATGCCATGGCTTTGTGCAGTGGCACGTGGTTGCCCAGGCGTTGGTGGATGATATTGAAATCGTTGCGATGCAGCCCGGTGCGCGGCAGGCGTGTCATGCAGCTGATACACATGCCATCTTCGCCCTCAACCAGTGTACTGCCGCACACGGCGCAGCAGCGGGGCCACACGGCGTCGGTGAGGGAATTGAATATTTTACGTACTATGCGGCACGCTGTTTGCATTAAAAGTAGTATATTTGTAATATTATGATTCTTGCAGGCTTTTTCCAGACCGTGGAGTTTTTTGTAATCGCAGCCCTTTCGGCAGCTGCGATAGTGGCTTATATGTGTATGCCCAAGTCGCGTGGCGAGGCTGTGGTCCATACTGTGGCAGGCGAGTTGTCGGCCGGTGATGGAGGCGACGGCGAGGAGCCCGAACTTCTGGTGGAGGTGCGCGACGACGGCGCCGTGGTGCTTACACGCAGCGGTATCGAGGGTATCACGGCAAGCGGAGCGGTGAGTGTGGCCGCCACGGTGTGCGGTTTCGACATGAATGTCGAGGAGCGCCGTATGCGTGGATTTTCGAACGATGCCCGGATTGACAAAGCCCGCTTTGTGCTTGACTTCATGGCCCCCGAGTGGTACCATGTGCGTTATGCCAACAGCGATACCGGCGAATTCTGCTCGTTCAGGCTGCATGTAAAGCCCGGCATAAAGATGCGCCGCAGGCTCAAGCGCTGAACACGCGCAGGAACCATGTGGCAATCTGCACGTATATAATCAGGCCCACGATGTCGTTGCTTATCTGTATGAAAGGACCGGTGGCCAATGCCGGATTGATTTTCAGTTTTTCAAGGGTCAGCGGCACCACTGTGCCGAGTATTGTGGCGAACATCACTACCACGAACAGCGAGCAGGTCACAGACAGTGTCACTGCCAGTTCTCCGGGCAGCATCAGCAGGTTGTATATCAATATCACTCCCGATATTACCGATGCGTTCAGCAGTCCTACAAGAGCTTCTTTGCCAAGCTGATGGGTAAATTCGCGTACATTCAGCGAACCGTTTGCCAGGCCTTGCACCACTATGGCCGATGCCTGTACGCCCACGTTGCCGCCTGTGCCGCCTATGATGGGGATGAACAGTGCCAGTGCGGTCACTGCCTGAATCTGGTCTTCGAAGGTGGACAGAATTATCGAGGCGAGTATGCCCGATGCAATTCCGATGAGTAGCCAGGGTATGCGCGCTTTGGTCTGAGCCAGAATTGAGTCGTCTGCATCGACGTCGCTCGACAGACCGCTTGCCAGCTGATAGTCGCGTTCCGAAGCTTCGCGCACCTGATCCATGACGTCGTCGACGGTGATGCGTCCGAGCAGACGTCCTATGGAGTCGACCACGGGCATGGCCACAAGGTCGTATTTTTCGAAGTCGAGTGCCACTTCGTCGATAGGGGTGTCAACCTTTACGCTTGCGGGGTCCTCTTCCATGACGTGTTTGATTTTCGACACCGAGGGGTGTGTAATCATCTTTTTCAGCGGGAACACGCCTTTGAGCTTGTAGTCGTTATCGACCACATACACGTAGTAAATCTCGTCCATTTCCTCGGCTTGCTGGCGCATCTCCTTGATACACTGCGGCATGGACCAGTTTTCGTTCACCACAATCATTTCGGTGCCCATAAGGCCGCCGGCGGTATCCTCGTCGTACTTAAGCAGGTCGATGATGTCGCCTGCCTGCTCCACGTCGTCGATGTGCGAGAGAATCTCGTCGCGGTCTTCTTCGTCGAACTGCTGTATGAGGTCGACGGCGTCGTCGGTGTCGAGGTGGTCAATCTGTTTGGCGATTTCCTCGGCTGGCATGGCGCTGAGGAGCTTCAGGCGGTCGTCCTCGTCGAGTTCCATCAGCACATCGGCAGCTGTGTCTTCGTCGAGTAGGTTGAACAGGAATTCGGCTTCCTGGAGATCAAGGCCCTGATAAAGCTCGGCAATGTCGGCAGGGTGCATGTCGGCGAGTTCTGCGGCAGCGGCTTGTGAGTCGTTGCGCTCGATAATCTCTTTTATACGGTCGATGTATTCGGGCGTGATCTCTTTCATTGCTTGTAGTGATTGGTTGGTGAGCGGTGGCTTGTCAGAGAGCGGCCACCATATTTGTCAGCTCTATGAACTGCTGTACCGACAGCTGTTCGGGTCGCATGGCGGGCAGAGGCGAGTCGGTGGGCAGTTGTTTGCCAGGCGGCATGAGGCCTTTGAGCGAGTTGCGTATTGTCTTGCGCCGCTGACCGAATGTGGTCTTTACCACGGTCTTGAACAGTGCAGGGTCGCAGCCGAGGTCGGTAACGGAGTTGCGCTTCATGCGTATTACTCCCGATTTGACTTTCGGCGGCGGGTTGAACACATGCTCGCTTACAGTGAACAGGTATTCGACATGGTACCACGCTTGAAGTAATACGCTGAGGATGCCGCGGGTTTTGGTTCCGGGCGGGGCGGCCAGCCGTTCGGCAACTTCGCGCTGAAGC
Source organism: uncultured Muribaculaceae bacterium (assembly GCA_910578365.1). Classification (GTDB taxonomy): domain Bacteria; phylum Bacteroidota; class Bacteroidia; order Bacteroidales; family Muribaculaceae; genus CAG-873. The sequence goes on along the minus strand of CAJTRC010000047.1, from coordinate 10,209 downwards.
ATGCCCGAGCATAGGGGTATGCTGTCTTTATAGTCGAGAATCCTGAAGAATATCTGGCTTGAGATATTGTAGGGGTAATTGCCTATAACACAGAAGGGAGCGCCGCTAAATAGTTGCGAGAGGTCGAGCTTGAGGAAGTCGCCTTCCACAATGTGCCCTTGGGCGAGTGCCGGAAAGTTGGCTTTGAGGTATGCCACGCTTTCGTCGTCGATTTCCACAACGGTCACATTGTCGGGGTGAGCTTCAAGCAGGAACTGTGTCAGCACTCCCATGCCCGGGCCTATTTCGAGTATGGGCAAACCGGTGTCAGCCAGCGTATCGGCGATACGGCGTGCCACCGAAAGGTCGGTCAGGAAGTGTTGGCCCAGGGCTTTTTTAGGTTTTACAGCAGGCATCAGTTTTTGTCGCGCATGAATATCTGTACAGGCGAGCCGCAGAAATCCCAGTTCTCGCGTATTTTGTTCTCGAGGTAACGGCGGTATGGCTCCTTTACCCACTGCGGCAGGTTGCAGAAGAAAATAAAGGTAGGCACCGGCGCGCCTTTAAGCATGGTGACGTATTTGATTTTCACAAACTTGCCTTTGTTGCTTGGCGGCGGATAAGCCTCGATTACCTCGCGCATTACATTGTTGAGCTGCGAGGTCGGAACCGTGCGGCGGCGGTTTTCATATACCTGCACGGCGGTTTCTATCACCTTGTATATGCGCTGTTTGGTAAGCGCGCTGGCGAATATTATAGGGAAGTCATCGAATGGCGCAAAACGCGAGCGTATGGCATTCTGCATGGTGTTGATAGCCGCCTGCGACTTGTCTTCGACCAAATCCCATTTATTCACCACCACCACCAGGCCTTTTTTGTTGCGCTGTATCAGCGAGAATATGGCTACGTCCTGAGCCTCGATGCCACGGGTGGCGTCGATCATAAGTATGCACACGTCGCTGGCTTCGATGGCGCGTATCGAGCGTATTACCGAGTAGTATTCGATATCCTCGTTTACTTTGTTTTTCTTGCGTATGCCGGCGGTGTCGACTATGTAGAAGTCGAAACCGAATTTGTCGTAGCGGGTGTAAATCGAGTCGCGCGTGGTGCCGGCGATGTCGGTGACAATGTGTCTGTCCTCGCCAATGAAAGCGTTGATGAGCGACGATTTGCCGGCGTTGGGACGGCCCACGATGGTGAACTTGGGTATGTCGTCGAGTTGCTCGGTTTCGTCGTCGGACTTCTCGGGCAGTTTCTTTACCACTTCGTCCAGCAGGTCGCCGGTGCCGTAGCCGTTGATTGCCGATACCGGGTATGGGTCGCCCAGGCCCAAAGCATAGAACTCGGGCACGTTGTAGACCCATTCGTTGGAGTCTACCTTGTTGGCTACCAGAATAACCGGTTTGCGCGATTTGCGCAGAATTTCGGCCACATGGTCGTCGAGGTCGGTGGTGCCGTTCATCGAGTCGACCACGAACAGTATTTCGTCAGCCTGTTCTATGGCCAGCTCAACCTGTTTGTTGATTTCCGATTCGAAAATGTCATCGGAGTTTACTACCCAACCGCCGGTGTCGACTATTGAGAATTCTTTGCCGTTCCAGTCTACCTTTCCATACTGGCGGTCGCGCGTGGTGCCGGCCGTGGGGTCGACGATGGCGGTCCGCGTCTGGGTGAGGCGGTTGAACAGGGTGGACTTGCCCACGTTTGGGCGTCCGACGATTGCTACGAGTTGCGACATAAGCTTTTTGTTGAACGTGTAATAATGCGCAAAGTTACGAAATTTTTTTCATTCCACGTAACCGAACTGGCGGAGTTTGTTCTCGCGGTTTCGCCAGTTGGGCTCTACCTTTACGAACAGTTCGAGGAATACACGTTTGCCGAAGAAGGTTTCGATGTCTTTGCGGGCCTCGGTGCCTACGCGTTTGAGCATGCTGCCTCCTTTGCCTATGAGGATGCCTTTCTGCGAGTCGCGCTCCACGTAAATTACGGCCATGATGTGTATGGCGCCGTCTTTTTCGTCGAATTTTTCTACTATCACCTCGGTGGAGTATGGAACTTCCTTGTCGTAGTTGAGCAGGATTTTCTCGCGGATTATTTCGGTGACGAAGAATCGGGCGGGCTTGTCGGTGAGGGCGTCGGTGCCGAAGTACGGATGTCCCTGCGGCAACAGCTCCACAATACGGTTCATGAGGTTGGTGACGTTGAAATGCTCTTTCGCCGAAGTCGGGAACACCTCGGCCTTTGGCAGCATTTCTTTCCAGCGTGCCACTATGGTTTCGAGCTCGCTGTTGTCTTTGAGGAGGTCGATTTTATTGATTACCAGCAGTACGGGCACTTTTTCTTTGGCGACCTTGCTGAGGAATTCCTCGTTTTTCGAGGGGTCTTCCACTACATCGGTGACGTATATCAGCACGTCGGCGTCTGTGAGGGCGCCCTCGCTGAAGTTGAGCATAGCCTCCTGCATCTTGTAATTGGGCTTTAGCACTCCGGGGGTGTCAGAGAAAACTATCTGATAGTCCGGCGCGTTTACGATGCCCATGATGCGGTGGCGTGTGGTCTGGGCCTTGCTGGTAATGATGCTTATGCGCTCGCCCACAAGGTCGTTCATCAGGGTTGATTTGCCTACGTTGGGGTTTCCTACTATGTTTACAAAGCCTGATTTGTAGCCATTGGGCAGTTTGTCTGTTTCCATATATGCGGTGTTTTATATTTCGTACTGTATATAACAAAAATAGCATCTGTGCAGATGCTATTTTTTGTTATTTTTTATGCTTCGGCCGCGCATTGGGCCGGCGCGGCTATGCTATTGGGGCTTTTAAATGTCCCAGACTACATACATGGCACCCCAGGTGAAACCTGCGCCAAAGGCGGTAAGGATGAGTTTGTCGCCTTTTTTGAGTTTGCCTTTGTATTCGTCGAGGCACAAAGGGATAGATGCAGCCGAGGTGTTGCCGTAGTGTTCGATATTTACCAGCACTTTGTCCATGGGGAATTTTGCGCGCTGAGCTACGGCCTCGATGATGCGGAGGTTGGCCTGGTGTGGAATGAGGTAGTTGACGTCGTCGGCGGTGAGGTTGTTACGGCTCATCACGTCGAGCGAGCTTGAGAGCATGTCAGTTACGGCATTCTTGTACACGTTTCGGCCGTCTTGGAATAGGAAGTGGTGTCCGGCATCCACGGTTTCGTGTGTTGCAGGTTCGGCCGAACCGCCGGCAAGCATCACCAGATGCTCAAGGCCGTTGCCGTCGGTATGGAATACACCGTCGATGATGCCAACACCCTGTTCTTCGGTGGGTTCTACCAGCATACAGCCCGATGCGTCACCGAAAAGAGGGCAAGTGGCGCGGTCTTTGTAGTTGACCATCGATGACATTTTTTCGGCAGCCACAACTACAATTTTCTTATACATGCCGGAGCGGATGTATGCGGCGGCATCATTCAGCGCAACGAGGAAGCCTGCGCATGCGGCTTGTATGTCGTAGGCGTAGCAGTTAGTGAGCTTGCACTGGTGGGCTATGATCGAGCCTGTCGATGGGAAACGGTAGTCGGGGTTTGATGTGGCGCAGATAAGCAGGTCGATGTCCTCGGGTTTGGTTCCGGTTGATTCCAGGAGCCGGCTGACGGCCCGGATTCCGAGGTAAGACGAACCGACCGGCTTGTGTAGTATGCGTCGTTCTTTGATACCTACGCGAGTAGTGATCCACTCATCGTTGGTGTCCACCATCTTCGAGAGCATTTCGTTGTCGAGAATGTCGTCGGGGGCATAGGAGGCGATGCCTGAGATACGAGCGTTAAGCATATTGAAAGTCGGTGTGATATTGTTATAGATACGAAAAAGCTCTCCTAAACACCATTGAACGGTGGCGCATAGGAGATTTTTTCGTTGTTAGTCATTGACGCCGCCAGGCGCGAATGTTATTAGATGGCGGCTTCTTTTACGATAGCCTGTTTGCCGCGGTAGTATCCGCATTCGCCACATACAGTGTGATAGATGTGCCATGCGCCGCAGTTGGGGCAGAGAGCCAGAGTGGGGGCTACTGCTTTGTCGTGGGTACGGCGTTTTGCGGTACGAGTCTTTGATTGTTTGCGTTTAGGATGTGCCATTGTTCTAAAATGTTATTTTATTTTGTTTTATTTGATATCGGAGCGTCAGGCATCTGTTTGGCCCGACGGTGTTGTATTTTCAGTCTTCCGTAGTTTCAGCGGTGCCGAGGTTGCGGAGCGCGTCCCAGCGTGGGTCGGTGGCGGTGGAGCCGCTTTCTTCGATGTCGTCAATCTCGTCGATGAGTTCGTTTTCGAGGTCAGCGTCTTCGCCTGTGGCGCGGGCACGGTGTTTTTTCAGCAGTGCGCTCATCTGGCGGTTGCATTTTCCCATGGGGTGTACGTGCTTTATCGGAATTGCCAGTGCCACGGTGTCGTAGAGCATGTATGCCACGTTGATGTATGCGTCGGACTGCGGAATTTCGAGCAACTCGTCGGAGTCGTCGTTGTAGTCGTCGCCGTATTTCACCATTATGTGGTAGCTTGCATCAATAGGAAAGTCCATGGTGTCGAGGCAGCGGTCGCATAGCAGCACTACGTTGCCTGTAATCTTGAATGTCAAATCATAAACGTCGCCGCGATATACTGCAGTGAGCTTTACTTTGAGATCGGCGTCGTGTATGTCGGCACTTTCCATATTGGCAAAGAATTGCTTGTCGAGCACGTACTCAAATTCGTGAGTGCCCGGAGCCAAGGACTTAAGCTGTAATTTATATGCCGAAAACTTTCCCATTTGATTGTGGTTGAAAAAACTTTGCAAAGTTATATAACTTTCGGCAAACTACCAAGTTTTAGGGCCGGAAAATGCGCAAAAATGGCTGTACAGACTGTGTGAGGCCGTTTTGCGTGCTTATTTGGCTGGTGTGCTGACGGTGGCGGGTGATGCTTTTTTTGCGGGGGGGGGCTGTCGGATGGATTGGCGATTAATATAATTTAACTGCTTTTTGTCGTTGTCGGCGTGATTATCTTTGTGCAAAAAATAATAAATGGTGAAAAAATATGAGAAATGTGGCAACGATGGTGGCAGGTGCGGCAGGAGCCTTTCTGCTGCCGGTGTATCCGTATGCGGCGCTTTGTACAGTGCTGGTGATAGCTGATTGTGTGAGTGCTGTTTCGCTGCGGTGCAGGCTGCGCAGGCGGGCTATGGCCTCGTCTGCTGTGGTAAGCAGCCGCGGACTGTGGCATGCCATAGTGTCGCTGGTAAAGATTTATGTGGCGCTTATGGTGGCGCACGGTGCAGATGTGGTTTTCGGTATGGACTGGTGCCTGCGGTTTACCGGCGCGGCTGTGTGCTGCCAGCAGGCGCTGTCGGTACTTGAAAATGAAGCCGCCGCAGGAGGTTCGTCCTGGGCGGCTTGGCTGAGGAAATATCTTGTCGATAAGGCCGGGCGGCATCTGTCGTGACTACACACTCGCTATTGCTGTGCACGCCGTCCAAGGGGCGTTGTAATGGCAGAGTGCGCGGCTTCCTGGGCCTTGCGGGCTTGCCGGGCTGTCATTCCTTCGGGTATATAGTTGTTGCCCAATACACTTTCGCCTAAAATGGCCTCGAACCAGGCGCATGAGGCGATGTAGCGTCCCAGCAGCAGCGAGAGGTGGTATCCGTCGCGTGTGAGGTCGGAGTCGCCGGTTGTGAAGCGCGCTATCTGCACGGCTGTACCCGAAGGTACTATGCGGCTGAGCTGCGGGTTGTCGGCCATGGCTTTGGCGCAGGCATCGACGATGGCTTTGTACATAGTTTGTTGGTTGCAATTGTATTTGGGAAATTCGCCGTGGTCGGAGTCGGGTGAGTATGCCCAAGTCAGGTGCCAGACAAATTCGGTATCGTGCGGAGTGCGGTCGGCAACATAGGCGATAAGCTGAGGCAGATTTGTATAGGAATCATATTCGCCCGACACGCCGCTGGCCTGCTGGAAACTGACAAAATCCCAGTTGTCGCTGCCAAGGGCATCGCCCAACCGCACGTTGTGGGCTTCGATGATGGCGCCGTCCAGGCCGATACGGCGATAACGGTAGGCGGCGGAATCGGTCTGAGCGTTCAGCCAGTGGCGGTCGATGGGGCAACCGCCAATATAAAGGTTGCCCACCACAACTTTTTTGCCGGCGGCCTCGCAGAGCTTGTGGAAGTGGTAGTCGAGGGCATCCTCGGAAAAGCTGTTGCCGATGGCGAGTATGCGGGTTACGCTGTCGCCGTTATTGGTCACGGCGCTTGCGGGCACTACGGCCAGCAGGCACAGAAGCAGAATTAATTTTTTCATAGCAGAAATCAGAATGCGTTAGATTCGCCTTTGACGGCATTGATTATTGTGCGGACCATTATTTTGAGGTCGAGGAAGAAACTCCAGTTCTCTATGTACCAGGTGTCGAATTCCACACGGCGCTCCATTTTCCAAAGTTCGTCGGTAATGCCGCGGTATCCGTTTACCTGAGCCCAGCCTGTGATGCCCGGTTTTACCATGTGGCGTACCATGTAGCGGTGTATGAGTTCGGTGTATTCCTCGGTGTGCCGGAGCATGTGCGGACGCGGGCCTACAATGCTCATGTCGCCTTTCCACACGTTGATGAACTGCGGCAGTTCGTCGAGGCTTGTACGGCGCAGAAAGTCGCCTACGCGGGTTTTGCGCGGGTCGTTTTTGGTGGCCTGGCATTTGTCGGCGTTCGCGTTGATTTTCATTGTGCGGAATTTGTAGCACAGAAAAGAGTTGCCGCGGTACCCGGTTCGCTCCTGCTTGAAGTACACCGGCCCCGTCGACGACATCTTTATGGCAATCGCTATGGGTATGTATATAAGCGGATAGAACAGCAGGAAGAGGCCCGAAACCGTGAGGTCGAAGCTGCGTTTAATGACCCGGTTGATCATTTTCGATAATGGGTTCGGCTGGGTACACAGCACCGGCACCGAGCCGATGGTATTGAGCGAGAACGGACGATTGACGAAGCGTGTGATGCGAGGCACGTAGTAGAAGTCGCATACGTTGTCGTCGGCAATCTTCACGGCCCGCGACAGGTCGTCGTTGTTGTTGGCCGTATAGGTGTAGAAAATCTGGTGTATGGTGTGTCGGCGCACGAAGTCCTCGAGGTTGTCGATAGAGCCCAGGTGCTTGCCCCTGAAGTCGTCGGGGCAGATGTCGTCGAAGAAACCTTTGACCTTGTATCCGAAGCCCGGATCGGCCTCGATTTCGTTGAGCAGGCGTTCGCTGGTGGGGTTTATACCCACAATCACAATCGAGGTGGTGTTGAATCCGCGGCGGCGCAATTGCTTGATTATAAAGCGGGTGATAATCCAAGTCAGTGGCAGCATCAGTAGCATGCAGCTGTAGAACATCACTGCTGCACGGGTGCGTATGTCGAGCCTCAGAAAACTTATCAGGGCCAGAAAGAACAACGCATGTATGCACACCGTGATTACGCTCTGACGTATAACATGGTCCATGAGTATGGTGCGGCGGTAGTGTGTGCCGCGCGAAATCCACACGCAGCACGGCAGGTATGCCAGATTTAGCAACAGCCACATCTCGCGGGTATTGCATGGGGCGGCGCCCGGTACTACCCACAGGGTGAGGGCGAATAAAAGGTTTATTACCAGCAGGTCGATCAGATTCAGTACCGCCTGGGTGTATTTGCCGTATCGGCCTTTCTGTGAAACTTCCCGTATTGCCATTTAAAAACTCTTGGATGTGACCTGACGGTTGTGTGTAAACTGTCAAGGCAATCGCCATAGGTGGCGCTGCCGATTTCTACCGGCCGCGGGCGGCGCAGTAGCGGCCATCCGGAGGCCACGGCCTCCGGATGGTGCCGAAAAGTTACATCTTGCTGTCGATAAGCTTGATTTTTTCGGTGAGCGCGTCGAGTTCTTCTTTGATATGGTCGATACGACGCTGGAATTCGCGCAGCATTGAGTCGCCGCTTTTGCTTTTGCTCGACAGGAAGCCGATATTGTTTTCGAAAGTACGGATTTCCTGGCGCTTAGCCTCGGCAATACGGGTGAGGCGTTCGCGTTCGCGATACAGTTTCTGCCGGTCGCCCTCGATGTTGGCCATGTTGCTTTCGAAGCGGTCCATGCTGCGTCGGGTCTGCTGACGGTCGAGCATCGAGCGCAGGCGGTCGAGTGCCTGGTGGTAGCGGTCGTATACCTTGTCTTTATCCTTGAAGGGTACATGGCCTATTTCCTGCCATTTCTGTTGACTGCTCTTGAGGGTGTCGAGTATGCTTTCGCGGGTGGCATCGTCGGCAACAGCCTCGATGGCCTCGATAATTTCGCGTTTGGCCTTGAGGTTTGCCTGTTGCTGCTGGCGCTGGTCGCTGCCTTGTTTTTTCTTCTGCTCGAAGAAGAAGTCGCAGGCGGCGATGAAGCGTTTCCACAGCTCTTCGCCTTGTCGGCGGGCGGTGTTGCCTATTGTTTTCCACTCTTTCTGCATGGCCACGAACTGTTCGGTAGCCGCGCGCCAGTCGGTGCTGTCTTTGAGAGCCTCGGCTTTCTCTACAATGGCGGTCTTGGCGGCGAGGTTCGCAGCCTGTGCGTCGCGGCTGTCGCGGAAGAATTTGGCTTTCAGCTCAAAGAACTTGTCGCAGTAGGTGCGGTAGCGGGCAAACAATGTGTTGTTGACTTTGCGTGCGGCAAAGCCTATGGTGCGCCACTTTTCCTGCACTTCTTTCACCGCCTCGGTGGCTTTTTCCCAGGCCTGTGCCGAGGTGAGGCTGTCGAGGTCGATGGCTTCGAGAGTTTCGCACAGCGCGGTTTTTTTCTGCTCGTTCTGGAGTTCTTCGGCTTTGCGGGCTTCGAAGTGTTCCTGGTAGCGTCGGCGGATTTCGGTCGATGCGGTTTTGAATTCGTCCCAGAGCTGGTCGCGCAGTTCCTTGGCCACGGGGCCTATACGGCGCCAGTCGTCGTGGAGGTCGCCCAGACGGCGGTATGCCTCAATGATGTCGTCGATGGCGGTTAGTTTGCGTGTTTCGTCTATTATTTCCTGTTTGGCTTCGAGGTTCTTTTTGAAGTCGTAATCGCGCAGCTCCTTGTTAATCTTGAGATTGTCGGAGAATTTTTCGCGTGCATCGGAGAATCGTTTCCACAGGGAGGTTTCCTCGGTCGGGGGTACGTCGCCGGTGGCGTTGAATTCCTCTACAAGCTCGCGGTACCGGGGGAAGGTGCGATTTACGTTGTCGGTGTCTTCAGCCAGCACGGCTATTTCTGCTATGATGGCATTTTTCTTTTCGAGGTTGCTGATTTTGAGTTTTTCCTGTTCTTCGGTCCAAGCAGCTTTGCGGTTGCGTATGGAGTCGAGAATCGACTGGAATTCGTCGACAAAAGGCTCTGGGCTGAATTCGCCTTCAGGCGTGTCGGCATCATTAGCCGGCATAGCTTTATGGAGCGTGTTGAACTGCTGTCGTAGCCTGCGGACTTCGTCGCCCGACACTTCGGCGGGGTCTTTTTGAGCCATGGCTTTGGCATTTTCGATAAGAGTTTCCATGGTAAGGATAGGCTGGTCCGCTGTATCGGCGGTGTTTGTATCCACAGATTCAGAGTCTTGCGCCGGCATCTCTTCGGCTGCCGGGGCGTCGAGGGGGGGAGTGGGCATAGAGGTGAGTTCGTCCTGTGCCCGGTCACGCATTTCCATAATTAATTAAATTCGTAATAGTATATGCTTGCTGGCGCTTGCCAAACAGCGCCCAAATTTACAAAAAAATTGTGATTGTGCAAAATAATTCGGTTTAGGCGGTAAAAAAACACTGTCACAGCTTAGAGCTTGTTTTGTCCGGAGTTAAACAGCATCATGTACTCGCTCTCGAAATTTGGGGTGAAAACGCCGTTGCCGATGGAGTTGATGATTTCAGTGCGGCTCCAGAAGCGGCCGCCGTCGAGTTCGTCGCTTGGTGTGGGAGTGCTGCTTATGGTGGTGCGGTAAGCGTTTACAAGTTCGCGTTCGCGCTCGCTTTCAAATATGTAGCGGCGCAAGAACCGCGCCTCGAAATCCTCCAGTCCCAGTTCCTCGCGGGCCTCGCGCCGCAGGGCGCAGAAGGTGTCCTCGCCATAGTCAATGTGGCCGCCGACCACGGCTCTTTCATTTAAAAAGTCTAGTGCTTCCGAAAAGCCTTTTATTTTATAGCGGGGGAAGTCTGAATGGGAAAGGGTGATTTTCGCATTTATTTCTCTGATTTTCAATAAAATAAGTAGTGTAAAAATTGGTCAAG
>CAJTRC010000046.1 GCA_910578365.1 uncultured Muribaculaceae bacterium | reverse complement strand
GTTCCGTGCGCTCGAAGCGCACCATTTCAAATAGTTCGTCCATGCCCTCGGGCAGGCACATCCATATTGCATCTGCGGTTTTCATGCCACAAATTTAACACTTTTCTCAAAATTCATGCACCGGGTTTTCGGATTGACCCAGCCGGAGTCCGTATTTTCCCTTCCCGTCCACAGGACTACTCCCCGGAAATCTCGCAAGTGTTCACATTCAATCTTGCCAACGCACTATCTTCCCTCAATGTCAGTTCCGGCTCATCCGGCTACAAGCGCGAGCACGAAGTCGGCAACCGTTCCCGCTACGATGACATCGACGACCGTCAGTCCGGCACCCGACTTACAATGTAAGAATGAAGTAGTGACTATCTCAGCGCACCACGCCGATAGTCACTATTATTTTGCAGAGAATTTAATGTAGAATTTAATGGGTTTAGAATTAAACGCTACTTTTTAATACAGTTTAATCAAGCCGATTTATCGTGGTTTATAGCGATTTAGATAGTGACTATTATAGTGACTACGCCCTGTAGTGACTAAAATAAAAATCGCCAACTCTGTGAGAATTAGCGATTTAATCTTTGCTTGGGTGGTGCCACCAGGCACAACGCGGTTACTGCTCGTCAGTAGTTTAATACCCTATTGTGCCGACATTGTGCCGACTTTGAGGGGTTTATTTTGCTTTACGGTCGCTCATTAGTATTTCGATTGTCCGCTCTTTTTCCTTCAGTAGTTCCTTCAGGTGAGCCACCTCGCGGCGGAGTGCGACGGATTCGTCGGCGGCGAATCCGTCGAAGAAGATACCAGCCGACACGCCTAATTCTTTGGCGATTAGCTCTATTGTTGTCGAGTTGGTCGAACCGCGTCGGATTGCGCTCTGTATGGAGCTTTCATCGCGGCCTATTCGTTGCGACAGCTCTCGAATAGTCATTTTCTTGCGCTCACACAAATCTCTGATTAAAAGAAGATTAGCCATCGGATTTAATATTTTACAATTTTTAACAGGGATTATTTACCTGACTAATGGGATTTATTACTACATTTGCAGAGTAAAATTAACAAAAATATTTCAGTTCTACAAATGAAGAATCAAATTAAAGACCTTACGGACTCTAATATTTTGCGCGGTTGGCTGGATTCTCTCCCCCGCGCAGACTACAACAAGCATAAAGCCGGTTTGGTTGTCGCTTGTGCCGAAAGCAGAAGCAAAATACTGAACTGGATATACGGGCGTTGCAAAGTGCCAAACTCGGCAAAGAAACTAATAAACGCCTATACCCTTCAGGTTTCAGGTAAGGAAATATTCACGATAGCCAAGCCGGAGGAATTGACCGAAGGCGTAAGCGGCCACGCCTCCGGCACGGCTATTTAATAACCATATAACCCCGCTCGAAATATGAAAAAAATTATCACCTTCGGACAGCACTCCGCAGAACTCCATGCCGGCGAACATCGTGCCGCTCTCGTAATATCCGAAAAGTGCTTACCGGTTGGCCTCGCCGACGTGCTTAATGAAGCCGGCGACATACACGTCCACAACGTCCAGAAGAATGACGACGGTTTCGGTTGTATCGGTATCACCCACGACCTCTCCGTTTCCGACCTTATAGCCGAGGTTTGTGACGCTATTACTCGCGTGTACGACACTGATACGACCGTTTCAAATGCGCGACCCTAAAACGCTGTATGATTTACGCTATTATGCCCGTCGACGTGGCTACCGTTTCAGTAAAACGGAGCGAGTAGTCACAACGCCGGAGGCGAATCGTTCCGCCCGCGTGGAGGAACGGCTGAAGGCTTTCGGTTATGGGATTCAACTAAATTTATTCAGCGATGAAAAATAATACCGTGTGCGTCCTTCCCCCTCTTTCGGTTTATTCGTCACTTTGCAAGACCGTTACCCCTCAATCTCGAAAAATGGGGGGGGTAGAAATCGCCCTAAATTTTTGTAATTATGTAACTTGTCACATGATATGGTAACACCTGAACAGTTATACGCCGCAACAGACGACGGCCTCCGTATCATTGCGCTGCATTACCCCGACGCTCCCGAAGCTGCAAGGACTAACAGGTCGTTCAAGGCAAGACCCGACGAGCGCACTCCGAGCGCAAGGGTCAAACTAATGAAAGCCAAGGATGGGGCGCAAGTCTGGAAAATGACAGATTTCGGCGACGAAGGCAGAGCCGAAAGCCCTATTTCCATACACATGAAGCAAACCGGGTTAACCTTCCGTGAAGCTATCCTCGACCTTTCGGCTATCTTTAATATTACCGATGAAATAAATCGTTCCGTCAACCGGCCGGACGTTCGCCGTCAACCGGCCACAGTGGAACAAACGGAGGGTTCATGGGATAAGGATATTAACCAAGAGTTTACGGCAAAGGAGTGCGAGATTATGGGGCCGCGTGTCACTCCTGACACACTGAAGGCTCTCCACTGGTACCGGGCTAACCATGTCGTTACAGTCAGGAACCGCGAGGCTGTTTATAAATACTCAAACGAGAACTACCCGATTTTTATCCGCGAATGTTGGTTTACTGATTCAAAGGGTAATCGTGATTGCTTTTATAAGATTTACGAGCCTCTGAACCCGGAGAAACAGTGGCGTTTCCAATACCAGCCAGCCGGGAAGAAACCACAAAGCTACATTAATGGTTTGTTTGAGCTTGCCGCAGCATGGAGAGCGTACAACGATACCGAGGAAGCAAAGTGGACCGCCGACCCTGCAAACGAGCACAAGCCCTACCGAGAACAAAAATTACCCGAAGCGATCATTTGCTCCGGCGAACGCGACGCGGTTTGTGTCCGCTCTCTCGGTTACTACCCTTTGTGGTTCAATTCCGAAACTTATCAAGTAAGCCAAGAGGAGTGGAACCAGATAACGAAATATGTCGAAACTGTCTATAATATACCTGACATCGACGCAACCGGTCGCCTGAAAGGTACGGAACTCGCTTTACGCTTTATCGACATACACACCATTTGGCTACCCGAAAAACTGTCCTCATACCGCGACAACCGAGGGAAACCCCGTAAGGATTTCCGAGATTGGATGGAGATATGGAGCAGCAAGGGCGATTTTCGCGGCCTTCTGAACCTCGCTACACCCGCAAGGTTCTGGGTTGAATCATGGAACGAGAAAACCAAGAAGAAAAAATATTCGATAGACATTTCATGTCTGCACGAATTTTTAATGTTGAACGGATTCTACACCCTTCGCGACAAACACGCACCGGGTACGCAGTTCGTGAGGATTCAAGGCAATATCGTGAAGCTCGTTACGCCCAAGGAGATACGCGAATTTGTTCTAAACTGGGCAATAGACAGCAAACAAGAGCGCGAACTGCGCAACCAGATATTGCAAGATTCCAAGTTGTCGGCTCAATACCTCGAAGCCCTTCGAGAAATTGACCCGGATTTCACCAACTACACCGAGCGTTCACAGTTCTTTTATTTCCCGAAATTTACCGTCGAGGTTACAGGGCGCGAGATTATCAAGCACGACAACCGCGCCGCCTCTGCCGGTCGTTATGTCTGGGAGGAGAATGTTATCAACCATAACATTAAATTCCTTCCTGATATGTTCACGATTACCCACCCCGAAGGGCAATACGAAAGCGAAGATTTCGACATCGAGGTGGCCGAAAATCAAACCTCGAATTATTTCAAATACCTGATTAACTCCTCCCGTATTTATTGGCGCAAGGAGTTGGAGGAGCAAGTTAACGCTATGTCGCCGGAAGAAGGGGCGGCGTATCTCGCAGCTCATAAGTTTGACATCGCCGGCCCGGCGTTGACCGCCGCAGAGATTCAGGAGCAAAAACAGTGTCTTATCAACAAGATTTTTACAATCGGGTTTATGATGCACCGTTACAAGTCAGAGTCGAGAGCGTGGGCCCCGTTCGTCATGGATAACGTAGTGGGCGAGAACGACCAGTGTAACGGACGTTCCGGCAAATCCTTCATGTTCCGCGCCCTCTCGAATTTCACGCGCTGGCTGAAGCTGTCTGGGCGTAACCCTAAATTACTGGAGAATCAATTTGCTTTCGAGCAAGTAAGCAAACATCTCGGAATCGTTGTTGTTGACGATTGCGACGAATATTTACCGTTCAAACAGTTTTACGATAATATCACGTCGGACATCACGATTAACACAAAGAATGTTTCAGCCTACACACTGACGTTTCAAGACGCGCCGAAATTCGCCTTTACTACGAACTACGTCCCGAAGGAGTTCGACGGTTCAAGTGTTGGCCGTATGCTGTTCGTCGTATTCTCCGACTACTACCACCAAAGAACAGAAGATAACGACTATCTCGAAACCCGTCAGATTCGCACGGACTTTAACAAAGACCTGTTCGGCAGCGCATACACCGAAGCCGAGTGGGAGGCGGATATAAATTTTGTACTCCAGTGCGTGAAATTTTATCTTTCCGTCGCTCCGTTGCAAGTCAAAATCGAGCCGCAGATGGGTAATATCATATTCCGTAAGTATCTCCGGGATATGTCCGACAATTTCCGCGAGTGGGCCGAAGGTTATTTCTCTGTTGATGAAAACGGGTGCGGTGATAATCTTAACCGCGAAATCGTGAGGGAAGATGCTTTCGAGGCTTACAAACGATTCTCCGGCGTGTCTAAAATCACCATGCAGAAATTTACAAAATCGCTGAAGGGATTCTGCTTTACTTGTGATTATATCGACTGCCTCAATCCTGAAGAACTACACAATTCAGGTTCGCGAATAATGCGCCGTATCGAGGACCCGATAACACACAAGAAGGTACAGAAAGAAATGATTTATCTCCGCACCAAGAAAGAGGCCGAGCGTCTGAAGAATCCCCCGCCGCCCCCTCCAACCCAGCAGGAAATGCCCTTCTAAACCGTTACAGTTATGAAAATAAGAATATTCGAGGCGTTTGCCGGTTACGGCAGTCAGTCGATAGCCCTCCAGCGTCTGAAGGAGGATTATCCCGGATTCGATTACGAGGTGGCTGGATTCTCCGAAATAGACCGTTTCGCGGTCCTAGCATACTACGCAGCTCGTGACGCCCGTTTGCAAGGGCATAGTATCGACCGGCTAAATCTGGAGAAATACGAGCCGTCGCCGGAACTCCTCGCCAAATACCCAAACTTTGGAGATATTACCAAGATAGAATGGGCAGAGGTGCCGGATTTCGATTTATTTACCTATTCGTTCCCGTGCCAAGACATAAGCACAGCAGGGAAACAAAGAGGTTTTGATGAGGGCAGCGGTTCGCGTTCCTCATTACTTTGGGAGTGTGCGAGAGCTATCGAGGTGAAACGTCCTAAATTCCTACTTATGGAGAATGTCAAGGCGTTGACCTTCAAGAAGCACAAAGATAATTTCAAACGCTGGCGCGACACACTCGAAGCCCTCGGATATTCCAATTACTGGGCTATTCTCAACGCGAAGAATTTCGGCGTTCCGCAGAATCGTGAGCGTGTTTTTATGGTAAGTATCTGGGGGGGCAAAGTTACGAATTTCCGCAGCCTTCCGAAACCCTGACGCGGAGGTTAATCCACGTTCTCGAAGAAAATGTGGCTGATTCATGGTATCTAAACGAAAAGCAATTACACATGATTATCAACCACAACGAACGCAAACAGTCTGAAGGGTGCGGATTCTCTACGAGTTTCAAGACGGCCGACGGTATTTCTTGCGCCGTTACTACGCTTTGCGGCAGTCGTCCGACTGATACCTACCTCGCCGAGCCTGTCGCGTGTGCCTATCGAGGGAGAAACCCGGACAACCCCGGCGACCGCCGTTCCGGGATTCCAACCGTTCAAAGGCTGGAGTTAGGCGGTTCGGTGTCGAATTGTATAACAACAGTTGACAAGGATAGCCTTCTCGCAGAACCTAAAGTATTAGGCTACACGCGCGACAACAAAGGCGTGGTGGTAGCTCGCCACCTCAAAGACGTAGCCGGAACAGTATGCAGCTCAAACAGACGTTACACAGGTTCAACGGCTGAATTTATTGTTGAACCCACTGTTATACAGCTACCGCACGGTTTCGCCCGTGGGAACGTCCTCGATATTGCCCCGGCTGTCACCGCCTCGGCTTATACCGATAACAATTTGATTTGCGTCGGCTACCTCATACGTAAATTCACACCGCGCGAACTGTTCCGCCTCATGGACTTGCCGGACATCTATATCGACGCGATTCAAGCCGCCGGATTATCAACGACCCAACAACGCAAACTCGCCGGCAATTCTATCGTTGTCGAACTCCTTTACCGCATTTTCAAAAACCTATTTATCCAATGACAACCGATATACTTAAAGAGCGTCAGGCGTGGACGCTTGCGCAAAAAGTCGACCACGCTCTCGCTACTATCGACGTGTTTATTTCCCGTATGGGCGGTATTGACAAAGTGTATTGCTCATTTTCCGGCGGTAAGGATAGCACGGTTTTATTACACCTTTGCCGAGTTCTTTATCCTGACATTCTGGCGGTGTTTTGCTCTACCGGCAACGAATACCCCGAAATAATACAATTCGTCAGAGAACAAGCGAAGAAGGGCGCAAATATACAAGTCATAAGGCCGGAGATTACACCGCGCCAAGTCTGGGCGAAATACGGCTTTCCTCTTGTCGGAAAAGAAACCGCACAAAAGGTTCACAAAGTAAGATTCAACCCGAACACCGTAACCGCGTCTATCATTATGGGAACCGGCTTTTTCTGTCTGGCTAAGAAATGGCGATACCTATTAACAGAACCTTACGAAACATCATCGCAGTGTTGCGATATACTGAAGAAACGCCCGTTTCATAAGTTCGAGAAGATAACCGGACGTCGCCCAATTATTGGAGTAATGGCGGACGAAAGCGACCTACGAAAAGGCCAATATATCAAGGCTGGCGGTTGTAATGTGTTCGGAGAGAAAGCTGCTTCCCGACCGTTGTCAATATGGACGGAGGCAGACGTGTGGCAATATATCGAGGAGCAGCGGCTGGATATTGCCGAAATATACCACAAAGGCGCAGCGCGCACCGGCTGCATGGGTTGCGGATTCGGCGCACAGTTCGCAGACGACCGCCGGTTCTCTATTCTCCTCGATAATCACCCGAAGGCTTACGATATGGTAATGAACTACACGAACAACGGCGTAACCTTCCGCGAGGCTCTACGCAAAGCCCTCGCAGTAAATGGGCGATACTTGCCTGACGAGGAGCCGAAGAATCTATTTACCTCGCCGTCATGCTGATGAACGCGCACCACACGCATAAGGTATTTTATTTCGAGCCGGGAGCCGGGTCAACTCGTAACAAACGAGGCGGCCCGGCTCCTTCTTTTTACCTCCGGCCTCGTCCGGCTCCTTCCTTGCCTCCCCAATACCCCCTCCCTATTTTATTATAAATCTTTGTTACCTTGTAACAGAATATTTGCAAAGAGTGTAACAAAGTAAAAATCAATAGAAAATAAAGAGGGGAAGGCCGTAACAAAAGCGGTAACAAAGGCTATAACAAAAAAATTTCGGTTTGTTACGGCTGTCAGTAGGGGGAAAGTGTGACAAAATGGCGAGGGCTGTCACAAATTGCGGTTTCGGTTTGTTTCGGTCTTACTTTGTTGACTTTCAAAAGGTTGGTAACGAATAACATTGTAACAAAAATTTCCGATGATTTTTGAACTTGTAGGGTAAATAAATCAACACCAACGGAATATATTACCCGCATGTCGTGAAATTATTGTATCTTTGCGCTGTAATAATCCAATCCCTCCCCACATGATTACCGTTAAAATATCCGTTGAACAACACGTGGCCGAGTATATCCGAGGGAAATACTACGACCACGAAGCCGGAGCCGTCCGATTTCCGTCGGCTCTCGATATTTACATATTGATTTTCGACCTACTTAAGAAACGCCCCACGGGTTGCCCGGTAGATTCCGGCAATCTTGAATTTGCCTTACCTGAACGGCGCGAGGGTAAAGACCCGGAATATTACAACTACCTATCCGAGAGAGCGCAGAAGGTTCTCGGTGATAAATTGCGTCTGATGATGTGGGCCGAGCTGCACGACTTTATGGACGAGAACAAACATATAAACGGGGTTCAGTTCAAAGATTCCGTTTTCCTGTTCATGTCGAAATATGGAATCGAGGGAATCACCGAGGATGCTCTGTTGAAAAACTACCAGAGGTGGCGCGATAAGTTGCGCCGTAAGAAAAAACGCGGATATAATCGAAAATAAGTTCATTTTTATAGGGTATTATTTCCCCGACATCATGCTCCGTTTTGTCCTTTTTTTGCGGTATTTTTGTCGGAAAAGTGTCGGAAAAATGCCGAGTGACTGATTTACAACATTTTACAACTCCAAAATATGACCCGTTCCACTGTTTCAAGTTGCCACAGCCTTAAAATTATTCCGCTTTCGCGTGTATCGAGGTTCGCCCGGATAAAATCGCGTGTCGTTATGCTTATTCTCGGAAGTGAGGACGACGCGGTGGCGGTGCCGGGCAGCGTCAAGGTATCGACGACCTCCGATAACGGTATAATAAAGAAAAAAATCACCTTTGAGCGTTCCGATGTTTCGGACAGCACCGCCGACGCTCTCGAAGGTTACAAGGTTTCGCGGCTGATAGCTACCTACGTCGATGAATCCGGCAAACGGAGGGTGGCCGGTTCTCCTGATTGGCCGCTCTCGCTTGATTACAGTATCGGCGACGGAGTTTTCTCCGTCACCCTTCAAGGCGAGGACACCGCGCCCGATGCTTTCCTTATGGATTAAAGTCCTTCCGCGCCCGCGCGATATGTAGTTATTTTGCTGCAAAAATAGCTACATGAATAAGCTACAACGATTTTTCTCCGATAACTGGACTATCCAGCGGCACGACCTCGAAAACACCGTGTCGCTCCTTTTGCCGTGCATACTCAACGGCAATATAGAAGCAGCAGTGGCGCAGCTCTCAAAAGCGAAATGCACCGTCAAGGCTACCGCCGCGCCTTATATGGCTAAATGGTACGAACTCGACGACATCACCCTCCCCGTTGATTCTATCGCAGTGATAACGCTGACCGGTACCCTCTATTCGTGGGAATCGGAATGGGTAATAAAGCAGATAGAGGCGGCGGAACTGAATCCGAATATTTGCGGCGTGGTGTTCGTTATCGACGGCCCCGGTGGTATGGTGTCGCACCTCGACATGGCAGCCGCAGCCGTAGAGAATTGCACCAAACCCACCGCCACAGTAGTAACCGGCATCATGGCCTCCGCTCATTTCTGGTTAGGAACTGCAAGCGACCGCACTTTTATAGCCTCGCCACTTTGCGAGGTTGGTAGTGTGGGTATCGTCTGCACTCATACCAGTTTCAAAGAATTTTTCAGGCAGAACGGAATCGACTACCGCGAAATTTACCCGGACACCGCCGACCTTAAAAATAAGGAATACCGCGCCATTGTTGACAACAACGATGAAACCCTCATAAAGCAGAAGGCCGAAAAGATTCACAAGGTATTTGCCGAAACCGTGGCGCGTAACCTCGGAATCACCTACGACCCTGAACTCCCTCTTTTCCGTGGCGAAATGTTCGCCGCCGACGAAGCAGTCGCCGCCGGATATATCGACCAGTTCGGAGGATTGAAAGACGCGGTTACATGGGTACTTGCACAGGCAACGAGCCGGAAGGCAGAACAATTATACAAATAATTTTAACAACCAAACAGTTACAAACATGAATTTTGCGAATTTAATCCCCGCGATTCTCGGTATTCTCGGCCTTACCTCCTTCAGTAAGGTGGACGGCAAGGAGTGCCTTTCGGACGAGGAACGCGCAGCGTTGAAGGGCTACGGTTTTACCGACCGTTTCCTCGACGACTTTAACGCCTACCTTCAGAATCCACCCACAGCCGCAACCGGCTCAACTCCCAATCAGCAGATGGCAGCCGTCGCCGCTGTTCTCGGTCAGACTACCGAGCAGCTTCAGGCTAAAACCGCAGAACTCGACGCGCTCAAACAGAGCGTCGCCACCGACAAAGCAGCCCACACCGCAGCCATTCAAGCGAAGGAGGCGGAAATCGCCGCTCTGAACGCCAAGATTCAGACACTTTCAGCTCTCCCCGAAACCGACCCCGGCAAGGGTGCCGGTTCAGCCACCGCCACCGCTCCGGCCTTCAATCTCGCCGATGAACAGCAGCTCGGCGGCCTCTCCGGCTCCTTCTTCAGCCTCGAACGCCCCTACAACCAGCGCGCCCGCGCCGCCCTTCTCGCCAACGAAGGCAAGATGCTGGCCGTCGCCGCTCCCTCGTCGGTCGATTACAAGGGCCTTCAGGACGACCTCGGAGCGTTCTACCGCACAAGCTGGAGCGAACGCCTTCAGTCGTTCCTCGTCGAACTCCCGACAATTACCAAGCTGTTCCCCACCGAAGCCGGACACCAGGACCTCGAAACCCTCGTTAATCTGTTCCTCGGTGAGTTCTCACAAGCCGACACCTCCGATAAGAGCGAGTTCGACAAGGTTACAAAAGGCACTTACGAGTTCGGACACGAAACGCTCCGTATGTACGGCGTTATGTTCGTCCACAAGTTCCAGAGCCTGAAGCAGCTCGAAAAGAGTTGGATTGGCTACCTCAATCGCGAAGGCTCGAACCCCGTAAAACTTTCGTTTATCGAGTACCTCCTCGTTGAAACCGCGAAGGCCCTCCACAACGAACGCGAACTCCGCTATGTCAACGGTGTGCGCAAAGAACCCGACCCCGACAAGCCCGGCCGAGCTATGGACGCGGCCGACGGCCTCTACGAATTTTTACGCAAGCGCGTGGACGGTCATGTCGATTTCACTCCCAACGGCGGCACAACCGGCAAAACTGTTTACCAGATTAAGCCTTTTGCGCTCCCCCGTATCACCCCCGGCAATATCGGCGAAGTGTTCTACCAAGGTACGAGCATGATTCCCTCCGTGTTCCGCGACACCGGCAAAATCGTGCTTTATATCCCCTCGTTCATGCTCCCGTGGTATCACAAGTACAACGAAACCCACTACGGCCAGAATCAGGACTACAAAGCCGGTATCAACTACGTTAAGGAGTTCCCCGGCGTAAAAATCGAAACGATTCCCAACGCCGACAACCACCATCGTATCTTCTGGACTATCGACGGCAATATTCAGACCTTCTGCCAGATTTCCGGCGAAATGCTCCGTTTCCACCTCGAACAGCAGGACTGGACCGTTAAGGTGTGGAGCAACTGGAAAGAATCAATTCAGGCCACTGCCGTAGGTTACAAGTACATCAACCGCGCCGACATGGACGGTTCTCGTCAGCTCATCTGGTGCAACGACTACGACCTCCCCGAAACCTACTACGTCGAAGGCGACAAGGATAAAAATCCCGACGCGCTCCGCCACTCGTCTATCGTCACCGTCGCAAACTCGACCGCTTTCGAGATTACCGACATCACCAACGCCGAGGTCGGCAAGGTTATCGCCCTCAAATGTGGCGCGGACGGTGAAAACGGCGTGACAATCAAGAAGGCCGGTAAATTCGAGCTGCTGACCGAGGCATGGACACCGAAGAAAGGCGACGTTCTCCGCGTGATGAAACGCGCCGACGGCAAGTTCATCGAGGTAAGCCGCGCAACTGCTGCCGCCGATTCCTACCAGTTCCCCACCGATGAAACAACTCCCAGCGTTCAGGGCGCGACCGTGTTCATCACAGCGGCCAACACCAAGGCGACCGCAATCACCGACCTGACCGACGCAGTAGCCGGAGTGGTTTACACAATCCACGGAGCCGGAGCCGCCAACGCCTCGACCATTGCCAACGGTGGAAACTTTGTTCTCACCGCAGCCATGACTCTGAATGCCGGCGCGTTTATCCAGCTCGTTAAGGCAGCCGACGGCAAGTTCTACGAGGTGGCCCGCGGCTGATAACCGCACACCGACAAACACGGAGGGCGACTGCATCCGCTCTTGCCCTCCGTTTTATTCTCTAACTGTTATTATTTCAAGGATATGACATATATTAAAAAATCCGTACCACGCGCCGAGGGCAATCCCGGCACAGGTATTCAGCCGCGCGACCAGCTGACCCTTATCGACATCGACGACATCGCTTTCATGCCGTCAGCCGACGACAAAGGGGTGGTTATCGCCGATAACATCGTAATGAAGCCCGGCCGTTACGGTTATAACATCTACATGACACAGGGAACAATCGAGGTAACGAGCGCAGCCGAAGGCGATACCGACAAAATCGGTTTCACCCCCTCGATTAAGTTCGAGCACCCCGGCAACGAACAGGAGGTGCGCGAGTTCAAGGCCAACAGCATTAACCGCAAGTTCATTGTGGTTATCCGCTATTGTTCCGGCAAGCCCGCCGACCTTATCGGTACAATCTGCAACCCGTGTAAGCTCACCCCCTCTTACACCGGTAACAACGAGAGCAACACCAACGAAATGACCTTCACCCAGATTTCAAAGGGTAGCGACATCTTTATTTATAAAGGTACTGTGACCCTCGAAGAGCCTGTTTCAGTCGTTGAAACAGGGGTAAAGGTAGTTCCGTTCATTTCCGAAGGCCAGTACCAGCTCACCGCCGGTGCCGCTGTTATCGACGAAATCGAGGGTGGCGCACACGACGCAGTTATTACCCTCCTCGGTGCGGCTGGAGGTTCATCGCCTACCGTTTCCGGCACCGGCGGTAAAATCCTCCTCCGTGGCGGCAAGGTGTTCACCGCCTCCGAAGGCTCACAACTCACCCTCCGCGCCTTCGACAGCGGCGATGGCGGTATTATGTGGATTGAACAAAGCCGTTACGTCGCAGCCTGACAAATATCACCTACCTGACACCCACGCCCCGAAGGAATTACCGACCTCCGGGGCGTTTTGTGTCCTTCTGATTGGTAATTACCGAGCTTAATTTTGTAGTGTTAAAATGTTTAACCACCTAAACTCTTAATTTTATGAATTTCGGTAAAGCTATCGAAGCCCTGAAACAGGGTAAAAAAGTAGCCCGTAAGGGCTGGAACGGTAAAAACATGTTCCTCTGGCTCAAACCGGCCGCCACCGTGAAGGCCGAATGGTGCAAAGACCCTATGTTGAAGGCTATCGCCGAAGGTAACGGCGGCGAGATTCCTGCACTCGGAACGGTTTGTATGTTAACCGCTCAAAAAGAAATTTTATCGGGTTGGCTGGCCTCGCAAACTGATATGCTTGCCGAAGATTGGGTAATTATCGACTGACACCGTTATGACTACCGAGCAGAAAAAGGAAATTACCGCCTATCTTTGCGGCCCTCGCGACTATGCCGAAGGCGTGGCACTTTACCAGCGTTACGGCGTAAATTTGCGCCTGAAACGTCAGTTTGCGGTCGAAGATACCGCCGTGATCCGTGAAATTCTTTTCGATGAACTCCGTAAACTTGCCGAATTGTCGGAAATCGAGTTTAATCACCTTCCACGTCAAGCCGTCAAGAAAACGGCGCAGCTCAACGGCGTACAAGCGAAATGTGTAATTCTCGACGACGAGAAAAACGACGAATCGGCGTTAATGGAACTCGCCGATTCTTTCGGTGTTACCGTTGACGAACTTGTTAGCCCTGATTTTCAGGAACGAGTGTTGGCAATGGACGAAAACGCCGACCGTATCGGCGAACTTACCGACGAACTGGAGGCCGCTCGTTCCAAGTATGCCGAAGCCCCGGAACCGGTTCGGAAAATGATACGTTTCCGCGAAAAATATCCTTTCCTCAATTCTCCCGACTGCCCCGACGTGCTGAAGATACTCGTGGCCGATATGTTTACCGCATACGGAAACTACAAGGCTGCACACGCCCGCCTTCAGGTACTCGGCGACGCAGATTCAGCCACCGCCGCCGCTGATTGCGAAACAGTAGTTACCGAGTATCTGAAAAACCGTGAAATCTGGGACGAACTCGAATATTACCGCGAAAACGGCGTGATTCTCGGCAAAGCTGCAAAGTTCCGCGAAATGGAAGCCGCCGAGGACTTGACAAAAATTTCCGATGTTGACCTTATGGGCCAACTCCGGAGCGCAGGGGTTCAGGAATCCAAGGCGAAAAAGGCGGTCGAGGAAGCCAAAGCAAAAAAACAACCTAACGAAAAGGCTGAAGCCGCTTTTGTGAAATGGTCTAACCGTAAAAAGGTACTGAAGGCGGAAATCGACCGCCGAAAAAAAAAGTAATTGAGGGTATCGAGGGTGCGGAACGGTCGAGAGTATATTTTACAAAATACCTCTCCCGTTCCGGCTGTCACCCGTGCGACCGCTCCGAGGCCGGGCATCAACTCTCTATCGTTAACAAGAAAATCGACGCGCTGAATGTATCGTTATCCCTCTTACAATCTTTCAACGACTGACCTCCGCGAATTTCCCGGCGGTACGTTGTTCAACGGCGACTGCCTCGACGTTATAAAGACGCTCCCGGCGGCCTCTGTTGACTGTATTATTACCGACCCTCCTTATTTTCTCGGTATGACCCACAACGGGCAAAAGGGTAATTTCCGCGACTTGTCGATTTGCCGACCTTTTTACCGTGATTTATTCCACGAGTACCGCCGAGTTGCCAAGCCTGAAGCCTGTATTTACTTTTTCTGTGACTGGCGCGGATATGCTTTTTATTACCCTCTGTTCGATGAAATCCTGAAGGCCCATAATATGCTCGTTTGGGATAAATTGAGCGGTCCTGGCAATCATTACGCATTTATACACGAACTTGTGTTGTTCCATGCCGGAAAGGGCGCGAATATCGGCGGAACAAACATAATTTCCGACATAAAGAGTTTCACCTCCGGGGCAAAGAGTACCGACGGCGCGAAGGTTCACCCCACGCAAAAGCCGGTAGCCCTGATTCAAAAGTTTATCGAGGACGCGACCGAGCCGGGCGCGGTGATTCTCGACACTTTCGGCGGTTCCGGCTCTACCGCCGTGGCTGCTGTCCGCTCCGGCCGTCGCTTTATCCTCATGGAGCAAGACGAAGGATATTACCACACTGCTTGTAAACGCCTCGAAGATGAATACCGAGAATAACGACAAACCTACATTACCGGCCTTTCCTCTGACGAAAGCGGAGGAGGACGAGGTTATGAAACTGGCAGCCGTGGGATTCATGCCCCACGAAATCGCCGTGTCTATGGAATGGACGCGAGAGCGACGCGCCGCCTTCTGTATTCTTGCAAATGTGCCCGGCTCCGCAATCTCCGTACTGATTACCGCCGGACGTGCAACCGGACGCGCTCAACCCCAGATAAAACTGCAAGAAGCCGCAAAAGCCGGTAACATAGAGGCTATAAAGGCACTCCAGAACCTCCAGCGAACGAACCGATTTAATGAACTCGTTAACAATATGGACGATGACGAATTTACCCCGTAAACCCTCCCGAATTGATTTTGAGGCGTTGGATTCCCACCAGATTGAACGGATTCTTAAAACCGGCGACCTCGAAAGCCTGACACCGGCCGAACGCGAATATTTCAACCTTATGGAACTTGTTCGTGGCCTACGGGCGCGAATGATGATGCCCGGAGGTAATCGCATAGTTACCAAGGCCGGAATTATCAAGGTTCTGAAATCTGATGTTTACGGGCTGTCAGACTGGATGGCGCGGCGTGTATATTCCGACGCGCTGAATTTCTTTTATTCCGTCGATGATGTCACTCCCCGCGCATGGCGCAACCTCTACGCTGAACGATTCGACAATATGGCTAATCTCGCCGCGTCAATGGGTAAAACAAAGGAGGCGCGTAGCCTTCTGGTTGAAGCTGCCAAATTGCGAGGCTGCTACGACGAGCAAGCCCCGGAAATTCCGCAGGAACTCCTCGATGCTGCTCCCACGGTTATTTATACCGCCGACCCCGAAAGTATGGGCGCACCGAAGGCCGACCGCAAGGAACTGGAGGCGTTTATTGATTCAATACCGGATATTCCCGAAATATCGTTACGCCGTGTCAAGGAGGATGCCGGTATTACCAAACGTAACCTATTAAACCGCATGATTGAGGACGCTAAAGAGTTTGGCGATGAAGAATAAATTTAACGACCCTGATGTTCCGGTAAAATTCGGCTCTGACGCGCTGATTTTCTGCGACTGGATAGATACGACAAATTTCGTATCTATCGGCGGCCGTGGTGTGGCAAAGAGTACCGTTATTCTGGCGCGACGCTCTGAACGCTGTGTGCGCCTCATGCCGGGCGCACCCGTGGCAATCGTCGCAAATACCTATTCTAACCTCGTCGATAACATCATGCCCGCCGTGCAAAACGGTTGGAAACTTAACGGGCTGATAGAAGGCGTTCACTATATCAAGGGTAAGAAGCCCCCGGAGGAGTGGCGGCGACGCTGCTCCGTTATTGTCGATGATTACCGGCACGTTTATAGCTTTTGGAATGGCTCGGTTATATTCCTCGGCTCTCTCGATAACCCCTCGTTACTGGCCGGTAAATCCGTGGCCCACCTTTTGTTTGATGAAGCAAAATACGCCTCTGATACAAGGGCGGCCCGTGTTCTGCCTATCCTACGCGGCGACGCTATCACCTACGGACGCTGCCACCTCTACGGCGGTGTTACCATTACCACCGATATGCCCGACGTTACCGAAGGCGAATATGATTGGTTTTTCCGCTATGCCTCCGAAATGAATCCGGAACGCATTATAAAGATTATGCAAGCCGCCGGGGAACTCAACCGCCTACGGATAAAACAGGAGCGCGAGAACCGCGCCCCTCGTCCTGATGAACGCAAGATCGCGAGGGTAGAAAAGAAAATCGACTATTATACCGAGGGCCTTCTGAAGCTGCGCAAGGGGCAAACCTTCTTTATGAATATTTCGAGTTTCGTTAATATCGACATTCTTACGGTCGATTATGCGAAACGCCTCTATAATGGCGCGTTGGAGCTGCACGAGTTCCTTAAATCCGTGTTAGGTATGCGCCCCGGCGTTCGCAAGGACGCGAGGTTTTACGTTCTGTTTGGCGATAAACACAAGTACACCGACGGAACTTATTCAGGTGAAGCGGCGTTCACATGGAACGAACTCCGTTACCTCGACCCCTCCCGACCTCTCGACGGCGGTATGGATTTCGGTAATATGCTTTCTTTGGTTATCGGACAGGAGGACGGTAAATATTACCGTGTGCATAAAAATTTCTACGAGATACCTCCGGGCTGGATGCGTGAACTTGCCGACCAGTTTCTTGACTTTTTCGCCGATTACCCTACAAAGGTGCTAAACCTCTATTACGACCGTTCAGGTAATAACCTCCAGCGTCAGGGCGTTGACTATGCCCGGCAAATAAAAGAGGCTATCGAGAAGGACGGCGACGGGCGGCGTACCGGCTGGACTGTTAACCTTAAATCAAGAAAACAGTCCAACCTTCTGCATGACGCCGAATATAATTTCATGCACGAACTTATGCGCGGTGAAAATAAGAAATTGCCGCTTCTTCTGGTTGATGTGCTGAACTGTTCCGAAATGGTATCAAGTATCGAGGGAGCAAAAGCCGAGATAAAGTACCGGGGCCGTACCAAGATAGTGGCTAAGGTGAAGAAATCCGAGAAGCTGGAGGCGAAGAAATTGCCGAGGTTATCGACCAATTTTTCCGACGCTTTCAAGTACCTGATGATGCGCCGCCGTTGGTTGACAGCAACACGAGCCGCCGCCGATTCCAACACAGGAGCCGACGCAATGGCAGCGCAGTGGGTAGCCGACAAGTTCGACGGCTGACCGACCTACATACCGACTATTATCCGACCATGTTACCGCCCGACGACAGCACAGCCGCCGGGCGGTGTCGTGTGCGCCCTCTCATAACGCCGTAACGATTCAAAACCTCACATTTCACCCCCGGTAAGGGGTGGTAATTACTTTCGGCCGTCAGAGCGGGCCGCCCTACGGAGCGCGTCAAAAATTGCGTTTTTCGTTTCGGTCGCATTTAGTTGCTTGATATAGTGATGTTTGACGAAAAGTAGAGCAAAATTTTACGCTAAAAACCGCATTTTTTGTGTTGCAATCTCCAATTTTTCACCCTATTACCGTGAAAAATCCGTAAATTTGTGCTGTCAAACTCCCGAAAACCGGCGGAAGATATTCAAAATCTTACGCCAAAGATGAAATATTTAACTTTGTTGTTCGGACTTCTTCTGGTTAGTTGCTCTGGGAACGTTAAAACCACAGCGCCGGAAAACATAGGAGCTGCAGCCGACAATATTACAGAATCCATTACCGTCGAAAAATCCGATACCTTACCCCCGTTTGAGGTCGCAAAAAGAAAGGCCGGAGGGTTCGACGCATGGACAATAACCGAAAACAGGAACAAAATAGCTGATATTCCATGTGTGTTGGAATCATGTCCCGCCGGCATCTTCGACACTCCGGCTTCCAAGAAGATACAAGGGGAACCAGTGTCGGCGCGCGATGCAACATGGTCAGCAGCTCTCCGCGCTCTGAAAAATCTCGTTCCCAATCCTGATGCAAAGATAATTTTTGATTATTCCAAGTTGAACAGACAAATAAACAACGGGAAACAGTGTCTATTTGCTGGACCGATTCAGATCAAGAATGAAAACGGTAAATACGTTGAAGCTGAAATCAATCTTACCGTCACTCACTTTTGGGATGATTATCGACAGCCTTCCTCGTGGTATGTTACTGGAAATATTGTTTTTTGATTTTAGAAATTACACATTATAATGCGCCGGAGCCTACGGGTTTCGGCGTTGTTGTGTTAATATATTTTTCTTTTCGTTAATAACATTTATTAACGCTTTTTTTTTTTTGTTCACATTATTCTGCCGAAATTTGCGGTGTCAAACTACGCCGACAATGATGTCGGAAGGGTCGCGCAAGCGGCTCGAAATCCTTCGGGCTTTTTATTTGCCCGATTACATAAGATATAAGGCGGTAGCCTTCTCCAACACTAAGTATAACGACCCTTTCGTCGGTTTGCCGGTGTAGTTTGACGACATGGAGAGGCTACTGCCTTTTTATGTCATAAAACAAACGTCAAACTACAAACTACACCGAAAATGAAAACAGCAACAGCGTTACCGGCTCCGGCTTTGTTTTACAAGCCAAGAGTGAAAAAACTCCTTATCAAAGGAATTATTTACCTTACATCAGAAAAATTGTTTACCTTTGCAAGCGTAATCGCCGCGCTATGGTCGTGGTGGGGCGTATGCACCGACGACACTAACACAATCGCCTACGGTGCTATGGTATGGCTTGCAGCCTTTACCCCGTGGGCGTGGCGACAGACAGCCCGCGACCTCCGTCAAGACCGCCTCGGCCTGAAGCAATGGTAAACCAACAATCACAACAAAAATTACCGATATGGAAAATAATATTAACCTCACCCCCGACGCTGTAAAAGCAATCCAAGCACTCCAACACCCCTGCGGAACTTACCAGTTCTACCGCACACACCTCGACCGTCTGTTTAACTACATACTCAACAACTCCGACGAAATCGGCATGAGTGACAACGAGGCAATGTACGCACTCCGCGCCCTGAACGCCCTCCGCTCCGATATTGCCGACATCGCCGGCTCTCCGGCACCGCTCAACGAACCCGTCGACCCCTTCGACAGTATCACCCTCACCGCCGCCCCGGAACAACTCGACAGCGACGAGAACGAGGCCCCAACGCTGGAGGAGGTGGCGACCGCCTTCAAAGAAGCGTGGGAATCGCTCAAAACTGCACGTTACGCGATGTTCCGGTTACTCCACTTTTCAGAGAAAGCGGAGAGTATCGAAGAACTCCGCAACCTTCCCGAACACATCGAAAGAGCGATGGTTAAAATCGGTGAGATTCAAGAACAGGAAGCCACCAGTGCCACTCAAACAGCAGATACCGCCGAATAAAATACAGCCCCAAGGTAAAAGATTGATTTAGGTTTACCACATAAGCAAACACTATCCCAACCCAAGAAAGGAACGTCCGTTGTGAAACGGGCGTTTTTTGTTGCTTCCGGGCGTGTCCTTCGTTACGCGCGATATATATAAGACCTTTGCAGCATAATAATACGAATCACGATGAAACACTTAAAACAAGAGTTCGACAAATTGACCTTCAAAGAGGTTATAATCTACATTTTGGCAATCGTGGTAATGATTGCCGGCCTCTCCCTTCTGTTTATCGGTTTATTCATACCGCCGGAGGGTGAAATCCATAGTTCAGTATTAACCGCGTTCGGAACGGTATGTATTTTCGTCGCCTCCCT
>CAJTRC010000045.1 GCA_910578365.1 uncultured Muribaculaceae bacterium | reverse complement strand
ACTTACGGAGTATTACGAGAAACTGCATCCGCGTTAAGAACCGCCGTATGCCGAACGGCACGTACGGTGGTGTGAGAGGTCGGTAAACACGAAAGTAGGAGATAAACACCCTATGATTAGTGTTTACCTCCTACTCGATTCTATGATACTGAACACCCTCTGAGTCTGGCGTAAGTGTCAATTACGGACCTCTGACTCTGTCGCTGAAAATCGATGAGAATGTAGAGCAGCACGACAGCCGCGACAAGGCCTTTGTTCAGGATGACTCGCACTGGCAGGACCGATGTACTGCCGTCGGAGGACGCCGTACGCAGCAGCAGTTCCACCCGCCTTACGCTGGTGCCTATGGGCGCGGCCCGTCTGCGAATCTCGCTCTTCCCGCGCGAGATTGCAAAGTGATTACATAAGCTTCAAAAACTGACAACAGGGGCCCGCTGCCAAAGCGGACCCCTGTTGTCAGTTACGGGAGAGAGAAGAATGATTATTTGTTGGAGAAGATTACGATACGGTTCCAGTTGTTTTCTTCGTAGGGCTGAACGTTCGAGCCTTCAGCCTGGATTGAGAGGCGGTCGGGGTTGATGCCGTAGGTGTTCACGAGCATGTCGTTTACAGCCTGAGCGCGACGTTTCGACAGAGTCATGTTATAGTCGCTGGTACCGGTGTCCTTGTCGGCGTAGCCTACGATAGCCACACACTGGTCGGGATTATCCTTCATCCACTTGGCAATGTTGTACACATTTACCTTTTCCTGGTCGGAAATCTTGGCCGAGTTGATAGTGAATCGAACGGTAGCCATCAGAGGAGCGGGTTCGCTTACAGCTACGACTTCTTCAACTTCGGGGCAGGGTAGCTGAGCTTCGGCTGCTGCAAGGGCTGCTGCAGTGGTAGCGAGTTCGCCGCGGAGGTCGTTGACCTGATTGTTGAGATTATTGATATATCCGAGATAGTCGCAGGGGTTGTAGCTCTTGAAGTCGCGTCCGCCGATGTAGAAGGTAAATCCGCCTACAGCACTGAGGCTGATGTCGACGGGATCGCCGTATGCGTAATTGTTAAAGTTGTCGCCGTAGAACTGTGCGCGGCCTTCAGCAAAGAAGTCGACATACTTGCACAGGCGGAAGCGTAGCTGCAGACCGGCCGAAACGGGCAGAGTCCATGAGTTCTGCTTGGCCTGGCCGTGATCGTTGTGGATGTTTGAGTTTACGGGTTTGTAATCCCAAGTGAATGTACCGCCGAGTCCTACGAATGGCACGATAGAGAACACACGCTTGGAGTTCACCCCGCCGAGGCTGTTGAACATATCCCACATAAAGTCGAGGTTGGCGTTAACGTATTTGGCCTTGGAGTACACTTCGTTGTCCCAGTGCATTGGGCCTCCGAGGAAGCTCAGACGCCAGCCCAGATATGGCGAGAACCATTTGCCGAAGCCGAAGTTGTATGCTACAGCCAGATGATGCTTCTGGTCGCCGTTGGGCAATTTGTTTTCAACGAAGGGCGAATTGATGCCGGCGCCAATCTGGATAAACCAGTTGTCCTTTGCATCGGAATAGTAATGAGTCTTGCATGGGACTTCCGAAACAGCGACTACGTCGGTTTCTTCTACCACCACTTCCTGAGCGTTGGCGTTAAGACCGGTGATGAGCGCTGCGCTACATGCGGCCATTGAGAGGAGGACGTTCTTTTTCATATCATTTTCGTTTTGTAGTTTGTTTGAATTTGTGATAAATCTCTCTGATAAATAGTTGAAACGCCGAATCGGACACCTGGTTTCAATCAGCGTTTGAAATCAAAACACACCATAACGAGCTTTGTTCGCATAAAAGCAAAAAATAATCAAATTTTTGTGAATCGCATTAAAAAAAGCGTCCGAAGTTTATGCCTCCGGACGCCTTGTACGTTCTTTGTTCTACGGTATGATGAAGTTACTGCTTCGCCTCGCGGGTGAATGTAAGGTCAACGTCGTTGACCTCGGTACGCATTATGCCGTTTTTGACTTCAATGTCATCAAGACGCACATATTTGCTGTAGTACGGTTTGAGTACTTCGTAAAGCGACTGCTGCCAGCGGCTGACCGCCGATGCTGTAAGCGAGTCGAGCTGAGGCTGTTCGCGTCCGGTGATGTAGTTCTGAGAGAATGCTACTCCTGCAGGATCGACGTTTACTTTCAGAGTGCTGAAATCAAGTATTACATCTACTTCATCGTTATTGTCCTCGCGGAACGACCAGCTGCCGCTGATTGACGCGGTGGCGGCTACGGTTTCCTGATAAGGCTCGATAAGGTCGGGGGTGCCGCTTACCGTTTGTTGGGCGGAAATCATGCTGCTTATTACGATAGAACCGCTTTTGTTGCCCTGAGTGCCGTTTGAGAAGTTGAGTACGTCGATTGTCGAGGCTGTGAAAGCGCCATTTACATTGTTCAAATGCTGAGGGGCGCAAGTCCATGAGCCGGACAGTTCGGGCGCCTTTTCGCACGAAACCAAGGCGGTGCCGGCCACTATTGCCGCCGCTGCCATCATTAATATTCTTGAATGTTTCATATCGGTGTAAACGCTAATGTAGTAAAAAAGTTCAACGGTTCTTTTGTGGCAAAGCCGAAATTATGGCTTGGCGCGACTGCTCCATCAGCTGCTGAAGGTCGTGACCTTGCTCACCTGCCTCAAGCGGCTTGTGGATGGTGAGCGTTATACGTCCCGGGCGCATGAGCAGGGCGTTAGGAGGCAGAACGTCGTATGCGCCGTCGACAGTTACCGGCACAACCGGCAGACCGAACTCCATGGCCAGCATGTAGGCGCCGCGTCGGAAGCCGTGAATGTGGCCGTCTTTGGTGCGTGAGCCTTCGGGGAACACCACTACCGACATGCCGCCGCTGAGGCGTTTCTCAGCGGTTTCCATGGTCTGCCGTACAGCCGCAGGCGAGTGTTTGTCGACGTAAATATGGCCGGCGACGCGGCAGGCATAGCCCACGAGAGGAATCCGTTCGAGCGATTTTTTCATCATCCAGCGGAACTGGTGGTTAAGGAATCCATATATTGAAAATATATCGTATGCGCTCTGGTGGTTTGCTACAAATACATAGCTGCGCCCTATTTTAATGTTCTCACGCCCGCGTACGCTTACTCGAACGAATGCCAGCCAGCACCAGCACTTGGCCCAGTAGTGGGCCGGGTAATAGCCGAACCAACGGCCACTGCCAAGCGCGCAGCCTGTTATTGTTATCAATGCGGCCAGAATTGTAAGTACCAGCAGAATAGGCAGCATTATGAATATCTGATATATCCGATAGAAGAACATAATATTAAACAAGCTATAAAATTCTTTGCTACAAAGGTATTAAACTTCCATTAACTCCGCAATATAGCGCAACACTTTTTAACTGTAAATATTGCGGGCAGATAATGCCAATCGAAAAAGTTAGAAAATATGTTGTAAAACATGTTTTATTGTAATCGGTTGATATGCAATATGGTATGGATGATGCAAAACTCATATGTCTGCGCTTTTACATTTTTTATCAGTGAATAATTTGACTGTCGTTCAAAAAAATCGTAACTTTACAGAAAAGCAGCAATGCCTGTGAAACGAAATTAACAATCTCTTCAAATGGAATCTACCCTCGTAATCCTCAAACCTTCGACCATACAGCGTGCCCTTGTAGGACAGGTTATCGATCGTTTCCAGAAAAAAGGCCTTATAATCGCCGGTATCAAAATGATGCGACTCTCCGAAGCGCTTCTTCGCGAGCACTATGCCCACCTGGTTGACCGTCCGTTCTTCCCTTTGCTTGTCGAAAGTATGAGTATTACCCCTGTGATAGTGATGAGTATCAAGGGCCGCGACGCGGTAGAGGTGGTTCGAGCCATGACCGGCGCCACAAATGGCCGTAAGGCCCTGCCCGGCACTATCCGAGGTGATTTCAGTATGAGTGGACAGGAGAATATAATACATGCCAGCGACTCGCTTGAATCGGCAGAAATAGAAACCAGGCGATTCTTCAAGCCCGACGAACTTTTCGACTATACTCCCTCGCTGATGCGCAGCATGTATGCTCCGGACGAAATATGATTTCTGATCTGTAACGAGTCTTTTTTTAGCTAAAATATATTTGCCAACCTGAATCGAAAATAAACCAGCGCCTCAGAGCGAAGCAAACCAATAATGAACTTCTCAAAATCTATAAGAGCACTATCTGCAATAGCACTGTTAATGTTGGGCGGCACGCTGTCGGTCAGCGCCCAAACCATACACCGCTTGCCCGGTCAGCACCAGGAGCAGCATGGCGACCTCCTTGCTAACCAGGGTCACAGCAATATTCATGTAGACAACACCTCGAAATACCTCGAATCGCTATTCGAAGAGGAAGAAGAACCCGAAGGCGATATCTACACCGAAGGCTGGGGTAGCAATATGGTAAACTGTTATGGCGGCATGGATGTACCGCAGACTGCAGTAATTAATGTAAAGAACTTCTGTATGCCTCATCCGGGTTATGTAACCTCGCCATACGGCTATCGCAAACGCTTCCGTCGCATGCACAAAGGTATTGACTTGAAAGTGCAGATTGGTGATACCATACGCGCTGCTTTCGACGGACGTGTGCGTATAACCAAGTACGAACGCAGAGGCTACGGCTATTATGTGGTTCTGCGACATACAAACGACCTCGAAACCGTGTACGGCCATCTGTCGCGATTCCTTGTGGAGCCCGATCAGTATGTAAAAGCCGGCGACCCGATTGCGCTCGGCGGAAATACCGGTCGCTCAACCGGCTCGCACCTGCATTTCGAAACCCGCTATATGGGTTATGCCATTAATCCGTCGGCTATTTTCGACTTTGCCAACCAGACCGTGCATACCGATACATATACTTTCGACAAGAACACCTATCAGGAAGCACGTAATTTCTCAAACGATGCCAATGCGAAGTATGCAGAGAAATACCGTCGTGAAAATCCTGCCAGACCAATGGTCGCCTCTTCATCTTCGAAAAGCTCGGGCAGCAGTATTTGCAAGGTGCGCAAAGGCGACTCGCTCAGCAAAATCGCAGCCCGCAATGGTACTACAGTAGCCAAACTGTGTCGTCTAAACGGCCTTACCACCAAGTCGAAGCTCAAAATCGGCCAGGTAATAAAACTCAAATAACATCAATGTCCATCCTTTATAACGGGCGGTGCCGCAACAGTGGTGCCGCCTATTTTTTTGCGTCGACGAATTGTGGAGGCATTTGGAGCGGGAGCGGATTTGCAGTATGAGGCAAAATAATGTTTGTTAATTAACCGATATTTGGTGAAAAATTCGTAAATTTGCACTCGAAATTTCAAATCAACCAAATATTACAATGCCAATTAAGCTAAACAAAGGCTTGAATCTTCAGATAGCGGGTGCCTCGCAGGCAAAACTCGGCGGCTCGGTCGCTGTGGGTTGTTGTGCTCTGGTGCCCGATGACTTTTCCGGGTTTCAGGCTCGGCCGGCTGTAAAAGAAGGTGACCACCTGGCAGTTGGCGATGCAGTGGCATACGATAAACTGCATCCCGAACTCAAGCTGGTTTCGCCTGTTGCCGGAACTCTGAAATCAATCGTGCGTGGCGAACGCCGTAAAATTCTGCGTTTTGAAATCGAGGCTGACGGCAGCGACAATGTCAAGACAGCCACTGTGCCTCAGAATCCCGATTGTGCCAAAGCGATATCCCTGCTGGCCGAGTCGGGTCTGCTTGCATTTGTACGAACCAGACCTTATGATATCGTGCCGGCCCCGACAGTTGTACCACGCGACATCTTTGTGAGCTGTATCGACAGCGCCCCTCTGGCAGTGAGTGCGGTAGCGCTTACAGCCGGTGAAGCGTCCGACAGTATAAAGAATGGTGTGAAACTGCTCAAGGCAGCTACAGCAGGCAAGGTTTATCTCTGCGTAGGAAAGGATTGGCCATACGGCAAAATCGAAGGTGCCGAACTGGTAGAGTTCGAAGGCAAGCACCCGGTGGGCAACCCCAGTGTGCAGATTGAGGCCGTGGCTCCTGTCAACAAGGGCGATCTCGTGTGGACTCTCAGCTTCGATACCTTGTGCAGAGTAGGGCACTTTGACGCTACAGGCAAATTCGACCCTTCGACCCTTGTGGCGGTAGTAGGCCCTGAGATTAAACAGCCCAAGGTGCTTAAAACAATAATAGGTGCCCCCATAGAACCGCTGCTCAATGGAAATCTGCTGCCGGACGACCATCACATACGCATAATCAGCGGAAATGTGCTGACAGGCGAAAAAGTTGGCCTTGACGGATATCTCCACTTCCCGTACCGCCAAATAAGTGTGATAGCCGAAGGCGACGACAAGGACGAATTGCTGGGTTGGGCATCGCTCTCCCCCTCGAAAATGAGCGACAGCAGAAGCTTCCCGGGCCACTTCCTGAAAAAACTCTTCCGCCCCGACGCCCGTATACAAGGTGGCCGCAGAGCCATGATTATGAGCGGACAGTACGACAAGACCATTCCGATGGACATTATGCCCGAATTCCTTATCAAGGCCATTCTGAGCCGTGATATTGAAGGAATGGAAAAACTCGGCATCTACGAAGTCGCACCCGAAGACTTCGCTCTGGCCGAATATGTCGACACATCGAAACTGCCCCTGCAGAAAATAGTGCGCGAGGGCCTTGATTATCTCAGAAAAGAACTTCAATAGCAATGAGCAAGCTCCGACAATATCTCGACAAGGTTCGGCCGCACTTCGAAGAGGGAGGCAAACTCCACGCCTTCCACTCGGTGTTCGACGGCTTTGATACCTTTCTGTACACTCCGCGCACCACTTCGGGCGCCGGCGAGGTACACATACACGACAGCATCGACTCCAAACGCACCATGATTATAGTGGTGCTGGCGCTGATGCCGTGCTTCTTCTTCGGCATGTACAATACCGGTTACCAGCATTGGCTGGCATGCGGTGAAAGTATATTCCCGTTCTGGCAACTGCTGTTCTACGGCTTCCTGACAATACTGCCCAGAGTTGTGGTTACCTATCTTGTAGGCCTGGGTATTGAATTCGTTGTGGCCCAGTGGCGTAAAGAAGAAATTCAGGAGGGCTTCCTCGTCACGGGTATACTGATACCGATGATATGTCCTGTTGAAACGCCGCTGTGGATGCTGGCCGTAGCTACCGCATTCTCGGTTATATTCGTAAAGGAAGTATTCGGCGGTACAGGCTACAATATCTTCAATGTAGCGCTTGTGGCTCGTGCGTTCCTGTTCTTCGCCTATCCGGCTCATATGTCGGGCGACAAAGTATTCGTGGCCACCGGCAGCATGTTTGGCTTTGGCCCTGTGGCACCCGACAGTTTCAGCTGCGCCACACCTCTGGGCCAGATTGCCACCACTACCGGCAACAGCCTTCAGTTGACCGGCATCGACGGCAGCATTCTCAGCAGCTGGGATGCCTTCCTGGGACTGATACCCGGTTCGTTCGGCGAAACATCAGTAATATGTATACTTATCGGCGCTGCCGTGTTGCTGTTCAGCGGCATAGGTTCATGGCGCATAATGCTTTCGGCTGTGGCCGGAGCACTGCTTATGGGCTGGATAGCCAACAGCTGCGCTACAGCCACATATCCGGCTTCATATCTTTCGCCTCTCGACCAGCTGCTGTACGGCGGCTTTGCATTCGCAGTGGTATTTATGGCCACCGACCCTGTTACCGCCTCTCGTACCAATGCCGGCAAGCTCGTTTACGGCTTTCTGATAGGTGTGGTAGCGGTGCTTATCCGCACCTACAACAACGGATATCCCGAAGGCGCTATGCTGGCAGTACTGCTTATGAACGCTTTTGCTCCGCTGATTGACTACTGTGTGGTACAGCGCAACATCAGCCGACGACTCAAACGTGCAACCGCTAAAAACTGAGTAAGATGAACAAGCAAAGCAATTCATACACCATTATATATATTATAGTGCTGGTGGTTGTTGTTGGCGCAGCTCTGGCGTTCACAGCCATGGGGCTGAAAGACCGTCAGCAGCAGAACGCTGATGCCGACCGCATGCGCCAGATTCTGGCCGCAGTACACATTACACCGGCTCCGGCCGATGTGGTGGCAGACTTTGGCAAATACATCACATCGCAGGCTGTAGTGAACAGCCGTGGCGAAACTGTAGGCGATGACGCATTTGCTGTAAGTGTGGCCGCCCAGGTAAAACTGCCCGCCGACAAGCGTCAGCTGCCGGTGTTTATCTGCACACTGCCCGACGGCAGCCTCAAATACATCTTGCCCATGTACGGCGCAGGCCTTTGGGGGCCTATATGGGGTTATGTAGCCCTTGATTCCGACGCGACCACCATCTACGGAGCATATTTTGCCCATCAAGGCGAAACCCCCGGCCTGGGCGCTGAAATAGAGAAACCCGCTTTCAGCGACCAGTTCGACGGCAAGACCATATGGAAAGATGGCAATTTCATGCCGGTGGCAGTGGTAAAAAAAGGACAGCCTTCGCCCTCCGGAGAAGACTATGTCGACGGCATCTCGGGAGGCACCATCACCTCCAAAGGTGTCAGCGCCATGCTCAGCGACTGCCTGAAACCCTACGAACCATATTTGCTCACTCTCAGATTAAAATAAGCCATGGCCGATAAAGTAAGCAACAAAAGCATATTTCTGAATCCACTGAGCAAGGACAACCCCGTAATCGTGCAGATTCTGGGTATCTGCTCCGTGCTGGCCGTAACGGCCAAACTCGAGCCGGCCATAGTGATGGGCCTTTCGGTTATCGCTGTGCTGGCATTCTCCAATGTAATCATATCGCTTATACGCAACACCATACCCACCAATATCCGCATTATAGTGCAGCTGGTGGTGGTGGCCGGTCTGGTGGTTATCGTAAGCCAGTTGCTGCAGGCCTACGCCTACGACGTAAGCAAGCAGCTGTCGGTGTTCATAGGCCTTATCATTACCAACTGTATCCTTATGGGACGTCTTGAGGCATTTGCCATGGGCAACAAACCCTGGCCCTCGTTTCTCGACGGTGTTGGCAACGGTGCAGGCTATGCCGTAATTCTGGTGATTGTAGGCTTCTTTCGCGAACTCCTCGGCAGCGGCACATTGCTTGGCTACCAGGTAGTGCCCCAGTGGTGCTACGACCACGGCTATGTAAACAACGGCCTTATGATTCTGCCTCCCATGGCCCTGATTGTGGTAGCATGTATAATATGGGTACACCGCAGCATAAACAAAGACATAGAATAAACCAACATCACTGTAGCAAACTGAAGAAATGGAAAACCTGAATATATTCATACGGTCGATATTTGTCGACAATATGATTTTCGCCTACTTCTTGGGCATGTGTTCGTTTCTTGCCGTGAGCAAGAATGTGAAGACAGCCTTCGGCCTTGGTATAGCGGTGATGTTTATGCTTGTAATCACGCTGCCTATCAACTATCTGCTTGAAACCTACGTGCTGCGTCCGGGCGCGCTGGCATGGCTCGGACCGGAATACGCCGAAGTCGACCTCAGCTTCCTGTCGCTGATACTTTTTATCGCCGTAATTGCGTCGATGACACAGGTAGTGGAGATGGCAGTTGAGAAATTCAGCCCCTCGCTGTATGCCTCGCTGGGTATCTTCCTGCCGCTTATAGCCGTGAACTGCGCCATCCTTGGCGGCTCGCTGTTTATGCAGCAGCGCGACTTCCCCGGCGTGTGGACTGCCGTATGTGCAGGCGGCGGCTGGGGTATAGGCTGGCTGCTGGCCATTACCGCCATCGCCGCCATACGCGAGCGTCTGGCCCAGTACTCCAACATACCCAAGCCGCTACAGGGCGTGGGCATCACATTTATTATCACCGCCCTTATGGGTATAGCTTTTATGAGCTTCCTCGGCATTAAGTTATGATTACTACAATGTTTGCATATATTCCGCTTGCCATGGGCGCCACCGGCCTGACGGTGTTCTGTGGCGTGGGCTTCTTTCTGCTCATCACCTTGCTGTTGGTGGCCGTGCTGCTGATAGCCAAAAAATATCTGGTCAAGACAGGCAAAGTCGTGATTACAATGAACGGCGATGTCAAGGTTGAAGCCACATCCGGCAAATCGCTTCTGGGAACGATGGCCGACAATAACGTGTTCCTGTCGTCGGCGTGTGGCGGCAAAGGCAGTTGCGGACAGTGCCGTCTGCAAGTGGATAACGGCGGAGGCGAGATTTTGCCCACCGAAACCGTACACTTCACCCGCCGACAGATAAAAGACGGCTGGCGTTTGGCCTGCCAGGTAAAGGTAAAACAGGATATGGACATACGCGTGAGCGATGCCATACTCTCGGTAAAAGAATGGGAATGCGAGGTTATCAGCAACCGCAATGTGGCCACTTTCATCAAGGAATTCATCGTGGCCCTGCCTCCGGGCGAACACATGGACTTCATGCCCGGCTCGTATGCCCAGATTAAAATACCCGAATACTCGATGGACTACGACAAGGACATCGACAAGAGCCTTATCGGCGACGAATACCTGCCTGCATGGCAGAAATTCGGGCTTTTCGGCCTCAAGTGCCGCAACACCGAGCCTACAGTGCGCGCGTACTCCATGGCCAACTATCCTGACGAAGGCGACCGTATAATGCTTACAGTGCGAATAGCCACTCCGCCATTCAAACCCAAACCCGAGGTGGGCTTCCAGGATGTAATGCCTGGTATAGCATCGAGCTATATCTTCACCCTCAAGCCCGGCGACAAGGTACTTATGAGCGGCCCTTACGGCGACTTCCACCCGATACTTGATTCCAAAAAGGAAATGATGTGGGTCGGCGGCGGCGCTGGTATGGCACCTTTGCGCGCGCAGATTATGTACATGACCAAGACCCTGCACACCACTGACCGTGTGATGAACTATTTCTACGGCGCCCGCGCCCTCAACGAAGTGTTCTATCTCGACGATTTCCTGGCACTCGAAAAAGAATTCCCGAACTTCAAGTTCCATCTGGCACTCGACCGTCCCGACCCGGCAGCCGATGCCGCAGGAGTAAAATATACCCCCGGATTCGTACATCAGGTAATATTCAATACTTATCT
Source organism: uncultured Muribaculaceae bacterium (assembly GCA_910578365.1). Classification (GTDB taxonomy): domain Bacteria; phylum Bacteroidota; class Bacteroidia; order Bacteroidales; family Muribaculaceae; genus CAG-873. The sequence goes on along the minus strand of CAJTRC010000045.1, from coordinate 9,451 downwards.
CAAAGACCATCCGGCACCCGAAGACATCGAATACTACATGTGCGGCCCCGGCCCGATGAGCGCGGCTGTGAACGGCATGCTCGACAGTCTGGGTGTCGATCCCGAGTCGATACACTACGATAATTTCGGAGGATAACACCATACTATACATAAAACACTGTGTCCGGAGCCACTTGTGAAAGCAGCTTCGGATTTTTTTATCCCGGGTTGCAACCAAATGTGAAAAAGAATTTAAAAAAGCGATGTAGGAATATTTTTTTGCTGTATTGTTTGCAATAATTGCCGTTTATTATTAACTTTGTTGAATAAAATAAAGCGAATTATTATAAGCCGCCTTAATTTTACCATAGGAACTTATTAATACTATACATATTACAACATGAAACCATACGTATTAGGAATTGACATAGGTGGTACTAACACCGTGTTCGGCCTGGTTGACGCCCGAGGTGTAGTTATAGCCAGTGCAAGTATCAAGACACAAAAACACGCAAAAATCGACGATTATATCGATGAATTATATCATGAGGCAACACGCCTGATTGAAGCCAATGACGCACAGGGAAAAATCCACGGCATCGGCATCGGCGCTCCGAACGCAAACTACTTTACCGGTACAATCGAAGACGGCGTAAACCTGCCCTGGCCAACTCCGATACCTCTGGCTCAGCTTATGAGCGACAAATTCGGCATACCCGTGGCAATAACCAACGACGCCAACGCAGCAGCCATCGGCGAGATGACCTACGGTGCCGCACGCGGCCTGAAAGACTTTATAATGATTACCCTCGGCACCGGTGTGGGTTCGGGTATAGTAATCAACGGTCAGCTTGTATACGGCCACGATGGTTTCGCAGGTGAACTCGGCCACATGATTGTAAAGCGCAACAACGGACGTCTGTGCGGCTGTGGCCGTACCGGCTGTCTGGAAGCCTACTGCTCGGCTACCGGAGTGGCACGCACTGCCAGAGAGTTCCTCGAAATCCGCACCGAGCCCTCGCAGCTGCGCAACCTGCCTATCGACCAGATAACTTCGAAAGATGTGTACGATGCCGCCATGCAGGGCGACAAACTTGCACAGGAAATATTTGAGTACACCGGCACTATCCTTGGCGAAGCTTTCGCCGACATGATGGTGTTCTCATCACCGTCGGCATTCATACTCTTCGGAGGTCTGGCACGCAGCGGCGAACTGCTGCTGAAGCCACTGCGCAACGCCATGGAGAAGAACATGCTCAAGTGCTTCCAGGGCAAAGCCAAGGTGCTTCTGAGCGAACTCAAAGAAGCCGATGCGGCAATCCTCGGTGCCAGCGCCCTGGGCTGGGAAGCAAAACAGGCCTCTGCGCCCTCTGCGCCTTCGGCCATTCCTGCCACTCCCCTTGCTCAGTAAACAAGTACAAAATAATATAGAAGCCCGCCTGACAGAGCCGTCAGGCGGGCTTTTGATTTAAAATTGCATGGATAAATTGCTTGCCGACTATCATAATATTCGTTAATGAGCCTACAATCAAATGATTATGGGAGAGAATCGCGAAAATATGTTTTTAAACATATATGATTTTTACCAATTTATTTGTTTAAATGAAAAAGTAACTGTAATTTTATAGCGAAAAGAAAAGCATCCTCCCAGATGGGTGGCTGAAAGTCGCCTTTACTAAAATACAAGCAAGTTTAACTCTAAAAACTCATAGGTATGACTAAGACAATCACGTTCAACGAACTCCGTCGCCTCAAAGACTCACTGCCCGACGGATCCATGCATAAAATCGCAGACAAACTCAACACCACTGTTCAGACCGTGCGCAACTACTTCGGTGGAAGCAACTATGACTTCGGCAAGAACTGTGGTGTTCATATTGAACCGGGTCCCGACGGCGGTATTGTAGTGCTCGACGACGCTACCATCTACGAAATGGCCCTTGAAATCCTGCAGGAGCAGGAAGCCTGAACAAGCTGAAATAAACAAAACGAAATTTGGTGCAGGGTGTTGAAAAAAGTCATTTTCAACGCCCTGTACATTTTAACCCTATTGCACAATGCGTCTGATTACAGTAGCCATACATACTTACGACCATGCATGCCGGCTGCGCCACAAACTTGAGCGCGAAGGCATAGAGGTGGTGTTGCAAAACGTTAACCTTGAGTCGCCGGTGGTATCATCAGGTGTGCGTGTGCGTATCCATGAGCACAACCTGCCGCTGGCGCTGCGCATAATCGAGAACCCCGATGTATTTCCGGAAGACGAAAGCCCGGGCAACAGCGATGTGCGTGAGATTCTGGTACCTATTGACTTCAGTGCGCATTCGTTCAATGCCGCCCGAGTGGCGGTAAGCCTGGCCGCTCTCCATGGCAGTGACCTCCGCCTGCTGCATACTTATATCGACCCCGTAGTGGCCGGTAAAATGCAGCTTACCGATTCGCTTACATACGAACTGACCGATGCCGATTCGCGCCGCAAAATCGAGGAAGACGCCTCGGCACACATGCAGCGCTTTATAAAGGCGCTCAAAGACCTAATGCGTAGCGGTGAACTCGCTGCCGTGAAAATCAACACCGAAATCCGCGAGGGAGTGCCCGAAGATGCCATTATCCAGTATGTGCGCAGCAATCCTCCACTGCTGGTAGTTATGGGCACCCGCAGTTTCGAGAAGAAGGAGCGCGAGATGGTAGGCAGTGTCTGCGCTCAGGTACTCGACGGATGCAGGTTCTCGGTTCTGGTAATACCCGAGGGAGCCGAACTGCGGCAGTCCGACAGCAATATGAAAATGCTGTTCTTCGCCAATCTCGATCAGGAAGACATTCTCGCTATGGACAGTTTCTACCGCGTGTTCCCGGGCATGTGTGCAAAAGCTTCGGTGGTAAACATTCCAGGCAAGCGCAGACTGCTCGAGCGTGCCAAGGTCGACACTCCCGAATCGCTTGTGACTTATTTCCGCAACAGCTATCCGGCTTCGGAATTCAAAGCCGAAGATATAGCCGCAACCGATGCTATGGTTGATTTCGACCGTCTGCAGCTGCAGAACTCCTTCGACCTTATTGTGGTTCCGAACAAAAAGAAGAATCTGCTCAGCCGGGTGTTCAATCCGGGCCTGGCCCACAGACTGCTTTTCCACGCCGATATTCCTATGCTGGTGATACCGGTCTGATCGGCATGTGCCCGATTCGGACACCTCTGAAATAGAACCTTAGAAGCGGAAGTTGAACAGGGCCTGACTGCGGCCGAGAATATCGGCCAGAACAGCACTCGACTGCGGGCCTGCAGGCTGTTCGCCCAGCATTACGTTAGGCGACTGAATAATGCCCTCGGCTATCATCTGCTGAAGCACCCGGTGTGCGTTGCATATCAGGTGCGGCAGTTCGGGCTGCTGCGATTTGTCGGCGATCTGGTAGTAGTAATACAGCCGCGATGCCCAGAGGCTGAAAAGCACCGGCACATGTTCGTCGGTGAATTCATCGTGCGGCATCTGAGCGGCGAGCTCGCCAAAAGCGCTCAGTGCAATGAATGTAAGGCCGCATACTTCGGTCAGGCGGGAGTCCTCGCTGCCTTGCCCGACTATGTCGAGCATGAGCAGCGATGTCACTGCAGTGTAGTAAGCCGCAACAGCCTGTCCGCAGGCCTGCAGCAGTTCGCAGTGTATCGATGCGGCGAGAGCGAACATGCGGCACTCTGTGGCACGTTCTGTCTTGGCGTTGACTTTCTGTCGCAGATTCTCGTCGACCTTGGCCAGGAGCAGCCCCGACAGGTTCAGGGCCTCCTCGCGCGACTCGGCGCTATATACTTCGGCTTTAAGCCGCTGAAATTCATCGAGGTTCATTATTTCTTATTGCTTTTGTTTTCGTCTTCATCGGCATAGCGTTCAGGGAAGGTCAGAGCCAGCCTCGGACGCATGTAGGCGCGTACTATAAGGAAAATGCCAAGCAGCACAAAAGGTATGCTCAGCAGCTGACCCATGTTCAGCACCATGTCGGCCTCCCAGGGCTCCTGTACGTTCTTTACATACTCAATAAGGAAGCGCGGCATGAAGATGCCCACCAGGAAGGTGCCGAAAATCAGCCCCGGGCGCTCCTGTGCGTTCTTGCGCCAGTACATCCACATAAGCAGTCCGAAAAGTGCAAAGTAGCACAGCGCCTCGTAAATCTGAGTGGGGTGGGCAGGCAAGGTTTCGCCGTTGCGTACGAATATAAATCCCCATGGCATATCGGTGTAGTGGCCATATATTTCGGAGTTCATAAGGTTGCCGAAGCGAATCAGGCCGCCTACCAGAGCTATGGCAATCACGAGCCGGTCGAATGTCCACATCGGACTGCGCTTCGACACGAATATAGAGAACAGAATCACCGCCAGAATTACACCTATAGCGCCGCCGTGGCTGGCCAGACCGCCTTCCCAGGTATAAAGTATCTCGACAGGGTGCTGCGAGTAGTAGTCCCAGGCGTAGAAGAACACGTGGCCAAGGCGGGCTCCTACAACAGTGCCTACGCCCACATACAGCAGCAGTGTGCCCAGCCAGCGCTCAGGTGCGCCTTCGTGGCGGAACATACGGGCTACTATGTTGAAGCCGATCCAGAAGCCAATGGCAAACATGAGGCCGTACCAGCGTATGGTCACCGGCCATGAGATAATTGTGGGATTGGCATCCCATGTGATGAAACTGAGCATTGTTTATCGTTTAGGGTTTAACGCTTAGGTCTGTTTGTAAAAAAATCGCGTGTGGCCTTGCGGACACGTCCGCTTAGCAGAATTACACTTATCATGGTCGGAATAGCCATGAGGGCGTAAAAGAGGTCGCACATACCCACGGCAGCCTCCAGCGGCACAATGGCGAATATAACCAAAGTGGCAACAAAGAAGTAGGTGAACCAGCGGCCACGGCGCGCGCCGAAAAGGTACGTGGCGCAGCTGGTGCCGTAGTAACTGTACGAGAACATGCTCGACAGGGCAAAGCAGATTACTATGAACATGAGCATATAGGTGCCTCCGGGGATGGCATTGCCGAACGCGCGCATGGCTACCTCAAGGCCTTTTACTCCTTCTACATCAATGTTGCCGCATAGCAGAATGGCCACCGCGGTAAGCGTACACACCAGGCCGGAGTCGATGGCCGGGCCGAGCATGGCCACAAGACCTTCGCGTACAGGGTTGTTGTTGCGCGACGAACCGTGCATGATTGTGGCTGTGCCTATGCCGGCATCATTGACCAGGGCTGCGCGCCGCGCTCCTATTATAGCTATGCCTGCAAAGGCGCCAAAGCCGGCCTGCAGGTTGAATGCCTCGGAGAAAATGCGGGCGAATACAGACGGCACGGCATGCAGGTTGGTGAGAATTATGTACAGCACCATAAGAAAGTATACGCCTACCATAAATGGCACAAGCACACTGGCTACATTGGCTATACGCTTTATGCCCCCGAATATTACCAGTGATACTACTACGGCTACCGCACAACCGAACAGCAGGCGATAGGCCTGGGCGTTGCTCAGCGATACGGCGGAGCCTACCGCGCTCAGGAAACTGCTGGCCTCGACACTCTCGGGGGTAGTGAATGTAGTCATGAATGCTTCGGTGAGCTGGTTGGCGTTCATAATACACAGAGTACCGAACATACCGGCAATGGCAAAGAAGCGGGCCAGAGGAGTCCATTTGCGTCCGAGGCCTTGCTCTATTATGTGCATGGTGCCTCCTCGCGGGTTGCCTTGGTCGTCCTTACCCTTATACATCACGGCCAGAGCGCCTTCGTGGTACTTGGTGGCCATGCCCACAAGGGCCGACACCCACATCCAGAATATGGCGCCCGGACCGCCTACGACCAGCGCTATGGCCACACCGGCAATGTTGCCCAGACCTATGGTGGCGGCTACAACCGACAGCAGGGCCTGTGTAGACGAAATCTGGCCATGCTGGCCGTGTCCCTGCTTGCTGCGCAACTCTCTGATTGATGCCGGAAGACGGCGAATCGACACCGCGCCACTACTTATAAAAAGGTAAAGACCGCCGCCGATGAGAAGAAAAAACAGCGGATAGCTGCATACAACATCGGCGATGTCGGCTATATGTTTTCCGAAATTTTCAAACATCAGTAATTCTATTCAGTGAATTCTTTACAAAGGTACATAATTTTTTCGGGCCGAATGAACCATTGATTGCAAAATTTAGTTAACTTTGTATGCACGTTTTCATACACTATATTCAGATATGACAATTGCCGAACGTTTCAACCATATAACAGCATGGGTCATACGCCAGTGGAAGTATTGCAGCGGCGGTGTCTGGAACGATACCGGGCGTGGCTGGCGTACTACCACGGTAAAGACTCTGAACCTGTCGGTGCGTTCGTTTCTCGACGGCGACCTGCAGACACAGGCGTGTGCCATGACTTACCGCACACTGCTGGCCATTGTGCCGGCTCTTGCACTGCTGTTCGCCATAGGCCGCGGCTTCGGCTTCCAGAATCTGCTGCAGGACGAGCTGTACAGCTACTTTCCTGCCCAGCACGAGGTCATACACCAGTGTCTGGGTTTTGTCGACTCATACCTGAGCCAGGCATCGGAAGGCGTGTTTGTTGGCGTCGGCCTGGTGTTCCTGCTCTGGACTCTTATATCGCTTCTGGGCAATGTCGAGGACGTGTTCAATACTATATGGGGTGTGAAGCAGGGGCGCAGCATATGGCGCAAAATCACCGACTATACATCAATGTTGCTGATATTGCCGGTGCTGATGATTTGCTCCGGCGGCCTGTCGGTGCTGATTTCCACCACACTCAACAGTATATTCCATTTCAGCTTTATGACGCCGATTATCAGCATGATACTCGACGGCGCGTCGTGGCTGCTCACTTTCTTGTTCTTCACTGCCGCATACATGCTCATACCTAATGCAAAGGTGAAGTTCAAAAATGCCTTCATAGCCGGTGTGTTCGCCGGCATAGGCTTCAGGCTGCTACAGTGGATATTCGTCACAGGCCAGATGTACGTGGCCAAATATAATGCCATATACGGCTCGTTCTCGTTCCTGCCCCTTATGCTTATATGGATGCAGCTGGCCTGGGTGGTGACCATGGCCGGAATGGTGATATGCTATTCGTCGCAGAACATATTCCAGTTCTCGTTCAATTCTGAAATCAATGCTATATCAATAGCTTACAAAGAGAAGGTGAGCATTGCCGTAGCTTCGGTGGTGGTAAGGCGTTTTGTAAAGGGCCTCAAGCCTGTGACAATGCACGAGTTCACGCTCGACTACGGGTTGCCAGCCCGCCTTATCAGCGACATTCTGATACGGCTTGAGCTGGCAGGCATCGTCAGCCGTGTGGTGCTTGACGAAAAGAAAGAGGAGTTCGGCTTTCAGCCGGGCATGCCTACCGAGGATATAAGTGTAGGCCTTGTGCGCAAATCTCTGCGCAATCTCGGGCGCAAGGACTTCATACCGAATTTCGCTGCGAACTTCCCCGGAGTGGAAGGCGTGTTCAAGGAACTCGACAATGCCATGCAGCAGACTGCCGAGAACATGCTGTTGCGCGATATAGAGATAAATCCGCTGAACGCACAGCAGCGCGACGCCAACAGACGCGATTTAATTTTAAAAACAGATAACAATATCGGTTCCGCCACAAAGGCGTAACTATAAATTAACTTTAAACGACAATGAAAAAAGTAATCAGCACTACCGCCGCTCCCGGCGCTATCGGCCCCTACAGCCAGGCTATCGACACAGGTACATTCGTATACGCTTCGGGTCAGATTCCAATCAATCCCGCCAACGGCGAGGTAGTTGAGGGCATCAAGGCCCAGACCGAGCAGTCTATCGCCAACGTCACCGCTATTCTCAACGAAGCAGGTCTGAGCCTGGAAAACGTGGTAAAGACCACCGTTTTTCTGGCCGACATGAACGACTTCGCTGCCATGAACGAAGTTTACGGCAACGCATTCAAGGCTCCTTATCCCGCCCGTTCGGCTGTGGCCGTACGCGAGCTGCCCAAAAAGGTGCTTGTTGAAATCGAGGTTATCGCAATGCGCTAAGCAGTTCGGCGACCACGAAAGTGCTGCCGCCGATGAAAACCATATCGCCCTTGCCGCTTTCGGCAAGGGCTTTTTTGTAGCCCTCGGCCACCGATTCGTGTATGGTGCCGATGATGCCGTGCCGTGCCGCCTCTGCGGCGAGTTCGGCGGCTGAACGAGCTCGGCGTATGTCGGGAGCCACGAAGTGGAATTCGGCGGGAATTCCGCTTATCAGGTCGAGTATAGGGTCGATGTTCTTGTCGTTGACAAAGCCCAGTACTATATGCAGCCGCGAAGACTGAGCTGCGAGGCGTTCGCTTTCGTGCCGTAGTCTTGGGGCCAGGTATTTCCACCCGCCTATGTTGTGTCCGGTGTCGCATATCACCAGCGGCCCGCTGCCCAAAGTCATCCAGCGGCCTTTAAGGCCGGTCATCTCGCACACACAGGCCATGCCGTCGGCCACGGCGCGGTCGGTAATAGGATAGCCTTTGTCGATGAGTGTCTTTACGGCCAGGAGTATTCCGGCGGTGTTCTGCTTCTGGCAGTCGCCGCACAGTTCGCCGCGCAGGTCGCCCCATGGGGTAGCGCGGTAGAGTATATGGTCGTGCTGCTGCGAAGCCGACAGGTACAGAGGCTTGTCGCAAGCAAACATAATTGGGCTGCCGGTTTCTGCGGCATGCTTCTCAAACACACTGCGCACTGCGCCCTCGGCCTCGCTGACCACTACAGGTACATCGGGCTTGAATATCCCGGCCTTTTCGGCAGCTATTGCCTCGGGTGTGTCGCCGAGCAATGCGGTATGGTCGAGCGATATGTTGGTGATTACACACAAGTCGGGGGTGATTATGTTGGTGCTGTCGAGTCGTCCGCCGAGGCCAACTTCAATCACTGCTATGTCGACGCGGCGCCGGGCGAAGAACTCAAGAGCCATCACAGTGGTGAGTTCGAAAAACGACGGCTGCAGTGCCCGCAGTGTGCTGTTGGCCAGAAAGCGCTCGGTAAAGTCTACTACCTCGTCCTCGCTAATCATGTTGCCGTCAACCCTGATGCGCTCGCGGAAGTCGACCAGATGAGGCGAGGTGAACAGGCCTACGCTGAGCCCTGAAGCCGATAATATGGCAGCCAGGGTGTGGGCTGTGCTGCCTTTGCCGTTTGTGCCTCCTACATGTATGCAGCGCAGACGGCGCTGAGGGTCGCCGAAAGCGTTGGCCAGGGTGCGTACTGTGTCAAGTCCGGGTTTGTAGGCCCCGGCGCCCTGCACCTGAAACATCGGCAGAGAGTTGAACAGGAAATCTGTAGCTTCGTTGTAGGTCATACTCAGAGGGTGTTTAATAATAAATGTTAATTCCCGGCCGAAAATCACGTGGCGAATTTTGCTCTGAATTGAAGGAGCATAGCGAGCTATGTGACTGAAATGAAGAGCAAAAGGCGCCCGTGATTTTCGAGTGGAATGGTAATT
>CAJTRC010000044.1 GCA_910578365.1 uncultured Muribaculaceae bacterium | reverse complement strand
TCATTTGAGGCGATGTGAAATTGGTAGCATTAAGCATCAAAAAGCCCTTAAAAGACATCTATACGAGTCTGTTTCATGCTGTATGAGATAAAAATAGTCCATTTCCTATCATGTCAAAGTTTTACCGGACAGCAATAATTAAATTATTATCATTAAGTGCTATGCTTCTCTATTGCGGAACTGTTGATATGTCGGCCGACACCACCGGCGGTACTTCCGGCAATCTGGGAAGCGGAAGTGAATTTAAACCACTGCCCAAACCTCCCGGCCGACCTAAAGCTCCGTCCGCGCAGGTAGTGATGGCCTCCTATGAAGACGGCTATGTGTATCTGAACTTCAAATACAGCGAGGGACCGGCAGTGCTGTATGTATTCGACTTCGACGGTACAACACTGCGTTCGCAGCACATGTTCAGCACCGACAGCGAGGCCGCCGTATATATCGGCAACGTAAGCGAGGCTTACCTGCTGGTGGAAACCTCAAACGGCCACGAATACGAAGGCTGGATTTACTAAACAGAAACAGCAAGTACTTGACAGCAGACCCCACTGCTCTATCAAAGGGGGTGACTCGTAAGAGTCCGCTGAGATAAATAATTCAATCAAAACCTCTAATTTCATAAACATGAAAAAGAAAGAACAAAACCGACTCGCAGTAATCCAACGGATAAACTGCTGTCCGAACTTGAAAGCATGCTGCTGTTCGGAAAATACATTTAAACCGCGAATATGCAAAAAAAGCGGATAAAAATTATGCCGGTTAAAAAACTATTCTGTATATTTGCCCTAGAGTATTAATTTAAAATCTAATTCATCATGCGTGTATTACTTATTTTTATCATCACGCTTGTGTGTAGTGCAAGTGCTTCGGCTCGGACTCTGGTGGGTCTGGTTTATTCAGACAGCACCAACACTGTTGTTGCAGATGCCGTGTGCATACTTTATGAGGGTGACAAAGAGTTGAGTCGTACTGCCACCGGAGAGGACGGTATATTCAGATTGCAGACCGACAGCGAAGCCGCCCTGGCTGTCGAAATCGACAAGCCCGGTTTCAGCGGCACCGTGGTTGTGGTCGAGGCCGGCAGTAAGAACCAGGACCTGGGCTATATAGCCCTGAGCGAGGCCTCTACGCTCGATGAGCTGGAAGTGAAGGGCACCGAAGTGGTACACTCCAAAGGACGCACGATTGTATACCCGTCGGAGGCCGACCTGAAAGCCTCGTCGACCACTCTGAGCCTGCTGCAGAAACTGCCGTTGGCCGGTCTGTTCGCCGACCCTATAAACCGCTCGCTGACAGTGCGCAACGGCGCGCCGATGATACTGATCAACGGCATCCCGGCCACGATGAGCGATGTGAACTCACTGAAACCAGGCGACATAGCCAAGATTGAATATTCGTATATCACACCGGCCCGCTATGCCGACAAGGGCAAAAACGGCTTCCTGTCGATAACACTCAAGGAGCGCGAGGATGGCGGCCAGGTGTATCTGTGGGGCCGCAGCGCGGTGAACACCGCCTTTCTCGATGCCAACCTACAGGCATCGTACCACCAGGGCCCGTCGCAGTTCACGCTGCAATACTCACCCTCATGGCGTAACTATCAGGATGCTTACGACTATTCGTCCATGCAATACATCGGCGATGACTTCAAAGTGGATATAGAGCAGCACGACCGGAACCCGTTCAACTATCATATGCACGGCGTGTCTTTGAAATACGACTTCGCACCGAGCGAACGCACTGTTTTCTCGGCACGTTTTTCAGCCACGCCTACGAGCAGCTCGAACCGGATTATGGGTACAATGTCCGACAACATACTTGGTGAATATGATATGAAAAGCCGCAATTCATCGCGCGATTTCACCCCGTCGCTCGACATGTTCCTGCGCCACGATTTCAACGCTAAAAACTCGCTGGAAGTTCAGGTGGTGGGCACGCTCAGTTCGTCGGACTACCGCCGCGACAACAATTATAATCTCAACAGCGACGATGACCTGCAGTATATCAACGATATCAACAACCGGCGCCGCTCACTGATCAGCGAGGTAAGCTATGTACACAACTTCGACCAGTCGACCAGCCTGTCGGGAGGTGTGCAGAATTCAGTGTCGCACAACACCAACGAATATCTCGGCCAGAACTTCAAGCCCGTGCTGACCGACAACAACAACTACATCTATGCCCGATTCGCCAAGCAGATAAACCGGGTGTATCTTACAGCGGCAAGTGGCGCCAAGATGCTGTGGAGCCGCAACAACAATATCCGCCGCCACTATATCCGCAACATGTCATCGGCGAACATCACATGGTACCCGAATCAGAAATGGACATTCGAGGGTGTATTCAGCTACAGCCCGTCGTTGCCGTCGCTGAGTGCTCTTACCAACCACGAGGTGCAGGTTTCTCCTTACCTGTGGAGCAACGGCAATCCGGACCTTAAAACGTCGGAAAACTTCTTCTACTCCATTGCCGGTATCTACCAGCACCGCAAGTTCTCGGTAGTGCTGCAGGCCGCCTACAACAACATAAAAAACGGTGTATTCAATGACGTGGTATACATGGGAGGCGGCAAGTTCATGTCGCAGTCGGTCAATGCCGACAAATATACCGGCATGCAGGGGTCGCTTATGCTGAGAGTCAGCGATATATACGGTTTTGGCGCCAACGCCAGCATCGACCTGACGCGCTACGACAGCCGAGTGGGCAACTGGGACTATCATCTCACCTCTCTCTTTGGCCGCCTGAACCTGTGGTGGAACAAGGGCCCCTGGACAATATCATACTACCGCAAATTCCCCGGCAAGACGCTTTTCGGCTATAATGTGAGCAAGCAAGAGAACGGCGATGCGCTGCAGGTGGAATTCCGCCCGGACAAGCACTGGACACTGAGCGCCGGCTGGTGGTACATGTTCGACAAGAAAGGTACCAGATATCCATCCTGGAGCCATTCGCCCGTAAATCCGGCGGTCAACGACCGCTATATAAAGGACAACGGCAACATGGTGTGCCTGAGCGCCATATATACCGCCGACTTCGGAGCCCTGTTCAAACGCAACATCCGCCGCAGCCTCAACAACAACGACAGCAACAACTCGCTGCTGAAAAACTAATCCGCCGACCCTATGCGCTTCCCCTTCATAAAGCAGCACGACAGCATGGAGTGCGGAGTGGCATGCCTTACCATGATTCTGCAATGGTATGGCAAGCACACCTCGCTCAGTTCCGTGGCCGAACAGTGCCCGCCTACTACCGAGGGGGTATCGCTTTCGGGCCTCGCGCAGACCGCGCGCCGCTATGGCATGGAGGCTGTGGCGGCGCGGGCTACCATCGACGAACTTGCACAGTCGACGCTGCCGGCAATAATCCACTGGCAGCAGAACCATTTTACGGTTCTTTACCGGGTGTCGTCGGGCAGGCGCCGGCGGTTCTATGTCAGCGACCCCGCCAAAGGCCGTGTATGCTACAGCGAGGCCGAGTTCGAGGCCGGATGGCTCAGCACCGCCTCGCAGGGCATGCCCAAAGGTATAGCGCTGTTTCTGGCTCCCGGCGAGGGCTTCGACGCCGCAAACGCCGGTGCCGACGGCGGCGAGCGCCGCTCGTTCGGCTTTCTGCTGTCGTATCTGCGTACGTACCGGCGCTATTTCATGCACATCGTTGCCGGACTGGCTCTGGGCTGTCTGCTGCAGCTGATACTGCCGTTTATGACCCAGGCCATAGTGGATGTGGGTATCAAGAACGGCAACATATCGCTGATATGGCTCATACTGCTGGGCGAACTTATGATTGTGATAGGCCGCACGGCCACCGATTTCATACGCCGCTGGCTGCTGCTGCATATATCAATGCGCATAAACATATCGCTGGTGAGCGATTTTTTCATAAAGTTGCTGCGCCTGCCCATGGCTTTCTTCGACACCCGCAAAACAGGCGACCTGCTGCAGCGTATGGCCGACCACGGCAGGGTGCAGCAGTTTCTTACCGGCCAGGTGCTGGGGGTGTTGTTCACCCTGCTGAGTTTTGTAATTTTCGGGGTGGTACTGCTGGTGTACAACCGTCTGATATTTGCAGTGTTTGTACTTGGCAGCATAGTGTACGGCGTGTGGATAGCCACTTTTCTGCACCGGCGCAAGGTGCTGGACTACGAACTGTTCGAGCAGCAGGCCCGTAACCAGAATTATACCTACCAGTTCATATCGTCGATGCAGGAGATAAAGCTGCAGGACTGCGAGCGCCGCCGCCGCTGGGAATGGGAGGATGTGCAGGCCGACCTCTTCGGCGTACAGATGAAAAGCATGAAACTGCAGCAGAGTCAGGAGGCGGGGTCGATATTCATAAACGAGGTCAAGAACATAATCATAACAGTACTGGCGGCCACGGCGGTAATAAACGGGCAGATGACTCTGGGCTCGATGCTGGCGGTGCAGTACATCATAGGCCAGCTCAATTCGCCGGTGGAGCAGCTGATGGCTTTCATATATTCGCTGCAGGATGTGAAAATATCGCTGGAGCGCATCAACGAGATTCATCAGGGCAAGGACGAGGAAGCGGACCGCGGACAGCTTTCGGCCTTCGACGCCGGCGCCCGCAAAAGCATAGCCATTGAAAATCTGAGTTTCCGCTACGACAGGTTCTCGCCCGGCCTTACAATCGACAATATCAGCCTGGATATTCCGGCTGGCCGCACTACAGCAATTGTCGGAGCATCGGGCAGCGGCAAAACTACGCTTATAAAACTGCTGCTGGGCTATTACCGCCCGGAGTCAGGCCGGATTTCGGTGGCAGGCCGCAATCTCGACGACTACAGCCTTCGGTGGTGGCGCCGCCAGTGCGGCACCGTAATGCAGGATGGCGTGATATTCTCCGAATCAATAGCCCGCAATATTGCCGTGGACGACGGCGACATTGACTGTGCCCGGCTTGAAAGCGCGGCACGCCTGGCTTGCATCAATGATTATATCGAGAGTCTTCCTCTGCGCTACAACACCCGCATAGGCCGCGACGGCATGGGGCTGAGTCAGGGTCAGAAACAGCGCATACTCATAGCCCGGGCCGTGTACCGCAATCCTGACTTCATATTCCTCGACGAGGCCACCAATGCCCTCGACGCCGGCAACGAACGCGCCATTGTGGAGAATCTCGACGAATTCTACCGTGGCCGCACCGTAGTGGTGGTGGCGCACCGACTGTCGACGGTACGCAACGCCTCGCGGATAGTGGTGCTCGACGGTGGCCGTATTGCCGAGCAGGGCACACACTACGAACTTATTGCCCGCCGGGGCGTCTATTTCAACCTTGTTAAAAACCAGCTTGAACTTGGCTCATAATGGATGACGATAACAAAAATATAGAACTGCGATCGAAAAAAATGCGAACCGTAATGCGACGTATTCCCCGCAGCCTGCTGTGGTGGAACGCCGCTGTCATAGCCATAGTGGCGGTCGCACTTGTGACCGCATGGCTGCTGATTCGCAAGTAATGTGTGTTGAGCGGCTTACTTCAGCAGGTCGGGACGCAGACGGCGGGTGCGTCCCAAAGCCTGTTCGTGGCGCCAGCGGTCGATATTGGCGGCATGGCCGGAAAGAAGCACGTCAGGAACACCCCAGCCGTTGTATTCGGCCGGACGGGTGTAGATGGGCGGCTCCAGCAGGTTGTCCTGGAAACTGTCGGTGAGGGCGCTCTGCTCGTCGCCTATTGCGCCCGGAATAAGCCTTACGATGGCGTCGGTAATGATGGCTGCAGGCATTTCGCCGCCGGTAAGCACATAATCGCCTATGCTGATTTCCTTTGTAATCAGATGCTCGCGTATGCGGTAGTCTATGCCCTTGTAGTGGCCGCAGAGTATGATGATGTTTCCCATCATCGACATGCGGTTGGCCATGCGCTGGTTGAATACTTCGCCGTCGGGGGCGGTGAATATCACTTCGTCGTAGTTGCGCTGGCTTTTCAGGTGCGATATGCAACGGTCTACCGGCTCAATCTGTATGACCATACCGGCATCGCCGCCGAAAGGATAGTCGTCGACCTTCCGGTGTTTGTTAGTGGTATAATCGCGCAGGTTATGCACTACAATTTCGGCAAGCGAGGCGTTTTGTGCGCGTTTGAGGATTGAGCAGCCGAGAATCGACTCGAACATCTCGGGCAGTACGGTTATGATGTCTATACGCATACAGCTATATTTTTCGCAAAGTTACAAATTTTCCGCCGCATGCGCAAACCTCGCGGTCAGCGCACCATTATTACGGCTGGGTCGGAGGCAAACTCTACAAAGTCGGCCTCGGCGGGATGGCCTTTAAAGGGCACGTAGTAGTGGTCGGGCAGCTGCTGTTTCTGCGCATTGCGCCACACGCATACATATGCCAGCTTATAGCGCTTCATTACCGGCAGCATTACCTCGGTGTACCAGCGGGGCATGGTAACGCTTTCCAAACCGGTTTCAGTAAGGGCGGCGACCTTGCCGCGCCGGCTGGCTTCGGCTGCTATATAGGGCAGCTGGTCGTTGAGGCGCCGTTCGAAATCGGCCAGACCGTTTTCGCCGTCGAAGTGGTAGATGTCGCAGCCCAGTATGTCGACGTATTCGTCGCCGGGATAGGTCGAGAAATACTGTTCGCGGGTGAGATCCTTGTCGGGGGCGTATGCCCATACCACATTGTCGATACCCTTGGCATCGAAACGCTCGCGGGTGAGTTTCCATAGGTCTATGTACTGCTGCGGTGTGCTGTAGGGTGCGCCCCACCAGAACCAGCTGCCGCTGTTTTCGTGCCATGGGCGGAATATTACCGGCACACGCTCGCCGGCGTCGTTGCGGATGCTGCCTATGAAGTCGGCTGCACGGTCAATCCACAGCTCAAGGGTGTCGCGCAGGGCCGGGTTTTCGGCCATCAGTTCCAAAGGCGATGCCGAGGTATCCCAGCTGTCGCCGCCGGTAGCCGGATTGCGTGGATGCCAGCTGATAGTACTTACTCCGCCGCGTGCCTGCTGACGGGATATTTCTGTTGCCATGAAGCTGAATGGCACTCCGTCGAGGTTCTTGTCGGAGGCAAGCTCAATCATGCCCAGATCCCAGCTCATCATGCCGGGATAGCGGCCCGTGAGGGCCTTTACGTCGGATGCGCCTTCTACATATTGCCAGTCGCGACCGTAGGCAGTATCGTCGTGATGACCAAAGTAAAAGCGGCCATGCTCTGCAGCATCGGCCAGGTTGCAGATAAGCGACTGCGCAGTAGATGCACAGCAGGTAGAGTCAGCGCCGGCACATACGCAGGCGGCACAAGCAAGTATACTGAGAAAGGTCATAATTCGGTATTGATTTATTTTGCTGCAAAAATAACAATAATAGCCAGAATTTTTGTACACTTTTTTAGCATAATATGCGCGTGTAAGAGCGTCTATTAGAATATTTTATTCTTCAATAAGAGAATAATCCGATTTTTTGAATTAATTTTGCGTAAAGTACTACAGCCTCCCATAATCACTATCATGGATAAACTTAAAGAAATCGCAACTCAATTCGCTATCAACGGCACTGTAAGTGAAATCAAAGCACTTGGTGCAGGCTTTATAAACGATACCTTCAAGGTTATTACCGAAGGTAACGCTCCCGATTATATCCTGCAGCGCAAAAACAAGAATATATTTCCGGATGTTCCGGCCATGATGGATAATATCTGCGCTGTTACCGCGCATCTGCGCCTCAAGGCGGCCGAAGCCGGCGACGACCCTGACCGCAGTGTCCTGACCGTGGTAAGGCCTGTGCGAAGACCCCGACGTTGACCTGGTGTACATTGCCACCGACTGGAAAAACCACGCGCCGATAGCTATCTACGCCATGGAACACGGCAAGCACGTGGCTATCGAAGTACCGGCGGCACTGAATCTCGACGAGATATGGGCGCTGATAAACACTGCAGAATCGCGACGCCTGCACTGCATGATGCTCGAAAACTGCGTGTACGACTTCTTTGAAATGAACACCCTGAACATGGCTCAGCAGGGCCTTTTCGGCGAGCTTATGCACGTAGAGGGCAGCTATATACACAATCTGGCTGACTTCTGGGACGCCTATTGGCAGAACTGGCGTATGGATTACAACAGCAAACACCGCGGCGACGTATATCCCACACACGGTATGGGCCCCGCCTGCCAGCTGCTCGACATTCATCGAGGCGACAAGATGAATATACTCGTAGCCATGGACACCGAGGCTGTAGGCGCCCCGCAGTGGATTGAGAAGAAGACCGGCAAGGCCCCCGAGTATTTTGCCAACGGCGACCACACCATGACCATGATACGCACCGAAAAGGGCAAGACCATACACATACAGCACGATGTAGTGAATCCGCGACCCTACACACGCATGTATCAACTTACCGGCACCAAGGGCTTCGCCAACAAATATCCGTCGGAGGGCTATGCCTTCGAACCCGAGCAGCTTGCTCCCGGCACTGTACCCGACCACCAGAACCTGAACGCACACGGCTATATAAGCGACGAGCAGCGCCGGGTTCTTACCGAGCATTACCTGCACCCCATAATCCGTGAGGTGGGCGAGGTGGCAAAGAGTGTGGGCGGACATGGCGGCATGGACTACATAATGGACTACCGCCTGATTTACTGCCTGCGCAACGGTCTGCCGCTGGACATGGATGTGTATGACCTGGCTGAATGGTGTGCGCTGGCTCCGCTGTCGGCAATCTCTATCGAAAACGGCTCAGCGCCCGTAGAGGTTCCTGATTTTACCCGTGGAGCCTGGAACAAGGTCAAAGGCTACCGCCACGCATTCACCATTGACACTAAATAACTTAGCGCCCGGGCAACACCACTAAAGTTGTAGCGCTATTTGTAGAATACCAACGCAACTGCGCCCACAAGCAGGAGCATGGCGGCATAGTGGTTCCAGCGGAGCTGGAAATTGTCGAAAAACATCATGCTGAAAATAACAAACACCACCAGGGTGATGACTTCCTGCATGATTTTAAGGTGCATCAGCGAGTAGGGCCCTCCGTTCCCCTCGAAGCCTATACGGTTGGCAGGAACCTGAAAAGAGTACTCAATCAATGCTATGCCCCATGAAAACAATATCACAAGCCACAGAGGCCATGAACTGCTTACGCCTGAACTCTGGAGTTTCAGATGGCCGTACCAGGCAAATGTCATAAATATATTGGAGCATACAAGCAGTATTACTGTAATTATTGCAGGTGATAACATAGCGATAGAAAAATAACCCCGGCATGCCGGGGTTATTCCGTATATTTGGGTTATTCTATTAAAATCAGCTACCGAGTTTGGCTTTAACGGCGATGGTCACGTCGAGCATGTCCGAACCCATATAAAGGAAAAGTCCGTCGTCTTTGGGCATAACTGCTGTGTAGCCGCCTTCCTGACCTACAGCCTTGATGGCGTCAATCATTTTGGCCTGAATAGGAGCCATAAGCTGCTGATTCTGCTGCATCAGATCCTGCTGTGCCTGCTCGCGGAACTGCTCCGCCTTGGTTGCTTTCTCATTAATTTCAGACATACGGCGCTCCTTTATGCTCTGGGGAGTGTTGGGGTCCTCGGCGATAGTCTGGTACTCGTTGTAGAGTTTCTGTACCTCTGCCTGAATTTTATCAAGTTCGGATTTTAACTGTTGGTTCGCGGCTTCGAGCTGTGTCTGTGCAGCTGCAACTTCGGGCATTGCATCCATTACTGCCTGAATGTCTACAACAGCGAATTTCTGTGCGAATGCCGACATGGGCAGCAGCACTGCGATAAGCAATAGAATTTTCTTAAACATGTTTATCTATGGTTTATTTAGTGATGAAACTTATTTGATGTTTAACGTTTAATTGGCTGAATAGCCCATTTTGGCAAGTACTTCGTTGCTGACGTCGATACGCGGCGAGGCGTAGATTATGTCGCTTGAGGTGGCACGGTCGAATATGGCCTGATAGCCGCGTTCGTCGGCCACTTTCTTAATGGCATTGTACACTTCGTCCTGCACCGGCTTGAGCAGCGACTGGCGCTTCTTGTACAGTTCGCCCTCCGGGCCGAAGTATTTGTAGCGGAGCTCAGTGGCCTCTTTCTCTTTTGCCACCACGTCGGCCTCGCGCTTCTTCACCTGCTCTTCGGTGAGAAAGACTTTCTCGGCCAGATAAGCCTGATACATATTCTCGGCCTCCTTGCCTACAGCCTCGACTTCTTTCTGCCAGCGCTGCGACAGCTGGTTGAGCTGCTCGTTGGCCATCTCGTACTGCGGCACGTTCTTGAGTATATAATCCATGTCGACCAGAGCGAACTTCTGAGCCATGGCCGCCGAGGCGCATGCCAGTACCAGGGCCAGGATAATTGTAATTCGTTTCATGTTGAGTATTGTTGTTTTTGAGGAGTTTGCTTATTAGACTGCCTGATGTCTGCAAGGTTTAAACGCCTTGGCTCAGGGCTTGGTTCATACTTAGAATTCCTGACCGAGGATGAAGTGGAAGTGGCTGCCGCCTTTTTCGCCTCGTACACGGTCGAAACCGTAGGCCCAGTCGATACCCATCATACCTACCATCGGCAGGTAGATACGCAGACCGGCACCGGCGCTGCGCTTGAGCGAGAAGGGGTTGAATTCCTTGACCGAAGTCCAGGCATTACCACCTTCGAGGAATGTCAGGGCATAGATGGTGGTTGTGGGCTGCAGCATCAGCGGGAAGTGGATTTCGACACCCATGCGGGCGTAAGCATAGCCTTCGCTGCCGTAGGGGGTGAACTGGCCGTTATCGTAACCGCGCAGGGCTATGGTTTCGGTAGCGTAGGTATAAGAACCCGACATACCGTCGCCGCCCACATAGAAGGTTTCGAAAGGTGTCTTGAGATATTTGTTATACGAGCCAATCAAACCGAAATCGGCACGTGTCATAAGCACCGGAGTCCACTGGCCGTTGGCATTTGCCAGCGGGGTATAGGTGCGCGACTTGAAGCGCAGTTTCCAGTATTCAATCCAGCGGTAAAGTTCTTTCTTCGATTCTGCGGTGTTTTCTTTTGAGAGTGCTTCCCAGTCGCGGTGACGGCTGAAGAGCGATGCCGGCGGAGTCATCTGCAGGCTCAGAGAGAAGCTCGAGCCACTGCGGGTGTACAGCGGGTTGTCGATTGATGTGCGCGCCAGAGTCAGGCCCAGCACCAGTGCGTTCGACGTACCGTTGTTCATATAGTACAGGTAATCCCAGTTTTTGAGATAGTACCAGTTATAGCCGAGTTCGGCTGTAAAGGTAAAGTAGTCGTCGGGCCATTTCAGACGCTTGCCGAAGCCTACATTCACGCCTACCATCTGTAATACCTTGTTCGGGTCGAGCGAGTTTTCGTAGCTGTTGTTCAGATAGTCGTTGTATGAGTTACCATAGCCGTACATGCCAGGATAGCCGTAACCGTACATGCCGGGATAGCCGTAGCCTGCGCCGCTCAGCCAGCTGTTGTTGTAGAACGACGAGTTTACGCCGGTCTGACGGCTGTAGTAGGCCGATACCGACAGCTGATTGGGTCGCTTGCCGCCGAACCAGGGGTCGAGAAACGACAGAGAGTACGACTGGTAGTAGCGTGCGTTGGTCTGTGCGCTGATGGTGAACGTCTGGCCTTCGCCCTGCGGAATCAGACCCTTGTATGAACTCGGGTGGAAGAGATTCTTGATAGAGAAGTTAGCGAACTTCAGAGCCAGCTTGCCTATGATACCGGTCTGGCCCCAGCCAAGCGAGAATTCAATCTGGTCATTGGCTTTGGACTCGAGGTTGAACACCACGTCGACAGTACCGTTGTCTTCATTGGGCTGCACGTCGGGATTCATGTTCTCGGGATTGAAATGTCCGGTCTGAGCGATTTCGCGCAGCGAACGTATAAGGTCGCTCTTGCTGAACAGTTCGCCCGGTTTTACACGGAGCTCGCGGCGGATAACCTTTTCGTAAAGTCTGTCGTTGCCGTTGATGGTCACATTGTTGATTCGGGCCTGCGGACCTTCCATCATACGCATTTCCAGCGATATGCTGTCGCCGGAAACTTCGCGTTCGATAGGCACGAGGTTATAGAACAGGTAACCGTTGTCCATGTACAGGTTGGCCACAGCGTCCTCGTCTTCGGTGAGTCGCTTGTTCATCAGCTTCTGGTTGTATATGTCGCCGGGCTTGAGTTCGAGATAGGTGTTGAGTATTTCATTGGGGTATACCGAGTTGCCCACCCATGTAATATCCTTGATATAGTATTGGCGTCCCTCGTCGATGTCGATGTAAACATCGACCATCTTCTCGTTGTAAGGCACTACCGAGTCAGCCACGATTTTGGCGTCGCGATAGCCCTTTTCGTTGTACTTCTCGAGTATGCGGTTAAGGTCGTCGCGGTAATCGTTCTCAACGAATTTTTTCTGCTTGAACAGGTTCAGAATCTTGCCGTTTTCATTGGTTTTCTTCATGGTGCGCTGCAGCTGGTTGTCTGAGAGCACCTCGTTGCCGTCGATATATATTTTATGAACTTTAACCTTGGAATGTTTGTCAACCGAAATGTCCACGAACACTTCGTTGGGGTTTGAGAGATCGTCGCGCAGGTCCACGAATACCTCGGCGTTACCGAATCCCTTGTCAGCGAAGTATTTTTGCACGATAGTCTTGGTACGATTCACGATGTTCTGCGATATCGAGTTGCCCTTCATTAGCTGCAGACGTTCCTGCAGGTCCTCGCGTTCGCCTTTCTTCATGCCCAGATAATTTACCTGGCTGATGCGTGGCTGAGTGCGCAATGCGATTTCAATCCATGCCTTGTCGCCGACGGTTTTCACCAGCTTCACCTGAGCCTGGCTGAACAGACCGTGACGCATCAGGCGCTTGATTGCGTCGGTAATCTCGCCGCCGGGAATAGTCACCTTGTCGCCGACTTTCAAACCTGAAACACCGAGAACCATTTCGGAGTCGTAGTTAGGCGCACCGGTTACATCAATGTCCACGATTTCGTATGTGGGAGGCATTGAGTTGTACAGCACCTGCGGGTTGTAAACGGTATCGGCCGTCTGCTGGGCCGCGGTTTCGCGGCTGCCGAAGGCCGCCAACAGCAGCCCGAATACTATAAGAAATTTATATCGCATAATGTGGTATGATAGTTCGTGGGTTATATATTGGAGAGTTTGACAATTATTTTTCAGTGCTGCCATGCGGCTGCTGTTTCACCTGGTCGCCGGTGAGGCCGAAACGGCGCTCGCGGCTCTGGAAGTCGAGTACTGCCTTGCAGAAGTCTTGCTTGCTGAAGTCGGGCCAGAATTTGTCGGTTACGTATATCTCGGTGTATGCCAGCTGCCACAGCAGGAAGTTACTGATACGCATGTCGCCTCCGGTACGTATAAGCAGGTCGGGGTCGGGCATGCCGGCGGTTGACAGATGGCTGCATATTGTAGATTCGTCGATGTCGTCGGGCGCGAGCGAGCCTTCGGCAGCCTTGCGGGCTATACTGCGTATGGCCTCGGTAATTTCCCAGCGCGCCGAGTAGCTCAGAGCCAGCACCAGACGCAGTCCGGTGCAGTGCGCGGTATCGGCCATACAGCGTCGGAGACGGTTGAGGGCCTCGGCCGGCAGACGATTGGTGTCGCCTATCATCAGCAGGCGCACGTTGTTTTTTATCAGGTCGGGAGTCTCGCGCTCTATGGCTGTCACAATCAGGTGCATCAGCATGTCGACTTCGGCCTGCGGACGCTGCCAGTTCTCAGTCGAGAAAGTATAGAGGGTAAGATATCCCACGCCGATTTCTGAGGCAATCTCAGTGATACGGCGCACGGTGTTCACGCCCTCGACATGGCCTGCTGAGCGGTCCATGCCCTGTCTTCGTGCCCAGCGGCCGTTGCCGTCCATTATTATGGCGACATGGCCGGGTATGTGTCTGAGATCAAGCTGTGAGCGATAGTCGGTGGTCATTCTCTTAATCTACATAATGGCAAGTTTCGCAGCGCTTGCCGAATTCATAACTTATGCCTATGGTAAGGCGCGAAAACCAGTCGGTGTTGCGGTAGAACGCGGTTTTGATGCCGTTGAGGTCGTTCAGCACGGGGCCGTCCAGTTTGTCGCCGAATGCTTTGGTCATGGTGAACTCAGCACCTAAATTCCAGCGTTCGGCCATTTTGAATTTCACTCCAAAGCCCATTGGAATGGTTGGAGCCACCGAGGTGGTACCTCCCGACGATGACATACACAGCCCCACGCCTAAGGTGAGATATGGCGATATACGGCGTAGTCTTTTATATGTTTCGCCGATTCCGTATGGCAGAAAGTTGAATTCGAAGCGTGCGCCAAGGTCGTACACGGTCGAGGTAAAAGAGTACTGCGCCTGGTCGGGCAGCACGTCGGCCATGTCAGCGGTGTTGCCGCTCAGGCCCAGCACGGCGAAAACACCGCGCACAGCCCAGCGGGCGTTGGCTATGTATCGGAATGAAGCCTCGCCGTCGAATCCGGGATGCTTCATAAGGTTCGAGCTGTTGGCGTCGCCCAGATAACCGCTCATACCCAGCTGCGCGCCTATATCGAATTTATAGGGCGCGGTCTGTGCCCCGGCCTGCTGCGAAGCTGCCAGGGCCATGATGGCGAAGATAATATGGAGCAGACGCTTCATGGGCGGATTCGGTTACTCGATGGGCTTGAATGTAAAGCGGTTGATAACGGCGCGCCACAGATTGTCGCTGAGTTTGCCCGAGGCGTCATATCCGCCGTACACATAAATATAGGGGCACTTCCAGTCGGTTATGGGCTTGACGATGCGCGAGGGTGCAAACAGTCCGCGGCCCTTGGCGGGCAATTCCTGGTCTACCACAAATGCCGATGCGCTGGAAGTGGCGGGCACATATTCAGGCAGCTGCATCAGCTCTCCGGCTTTAATCCATTGCACACCAAAGTCGTAGCTTATATACACATCGCGACTAATGCCTCCCAGTGAATTGGTTCCGCCGAAGGCCACCAGTGTGGAATAGCGTGTCGATACCCAGTCGGCGCCGGTGCGGGTGGAGAAGTAAGGTATCACCACAGGCGACTCAACAGGCAGCATCACAGTACTGCGGGTAAGTTTTGCCCAGTTTTTACCGTCATAGCTCCAGCATGAGTTTGAAAAGCCTTTGACTGTACGGCCTCCGAGAATCAGCACATTGGAAGTGGTCGACATGTCGAAGCGGTAACTTATGGTCTGCGATGTACCGCTTACGGGGAAACCTTCGGGCAACGCCTGGCTTTTACCCGAAGGGTAATATTCGAGAGTCCAGTTGCCGGCGGCGTCCTGTCGTGAACCTATAACCTGGTCGGCATAGGTTGCCACAATTGCGTGCC
The DNA here is from genome assembly GCA_910578365.1 of uncultured Muribaculaceae bacterium. GTDB lineage: Bacteria > Bacteroidota > Bacteroidia > Bacteroidales > Muribaculaceae > CAG-873. The sequence continues at coordinate 5,538 of CAJTRC010000044.1, read as the reverse complement.
AGCCGGAAATTTGAGTGGATTTCCATTCATTCAGGCTTTCGTCGGCAGAGCTAAACAGGTCGCCGGTCTGCGACAGCACGTATGCGGCATCGGAGGTCGCATGCAGGCTGTTCACTTTAATGGGGTAAGGCGTATTTATGGGCAAAACCGGGCTTACTTCTTCATAATCAGCATCGGCCGGATTATTCTGAATGGCTATCCGGTAGTTCACGCCATTGCTCAGCAGTGTATAATATTTGCCTTTGAACTCAACCGTACGCGATTCTTTAACACCGGCAAGGCTGCCCGGCAGGCGCGACAATGCGGCGCCGCCCCACTCCAGCGAGTCACTCTTGACCTGATGCACGTTCACTTTTATCTGATAGGTACGCTCCACCGAACCCGACTCCGACACCAGGCGCAGGCGCACCGGGCCGTTCGAGAAGTCGATGGAATCGGTCGAATTAGTCAGATAGTTGTAAGTAGTGTCCGCCTTGCCGCTGCGAGGCACTATCAGCTCGGCCACCGACACCGCCTGTGTGGTGATTTTGGGTATGAGTTTGTTTACCTTTGTGCCGTATGGCAGGGAGTCGGCATTGAAAATCTGCGCGTTCACCAGGTCGATGGAGAAGAATACAGAGTCAAGGTTGCTCAGCACCTTTGAGTCGGCGGTAAGCGAAAAAGCCGACACTTCCACGCTTTCGGAAGTGACAATCGCAGGCTCATAGTCGGAGTTACAGGCTGCCAACAGAGCCGATGCGGCAAAGAGCGCCGACAGACAGTTTGATTTCTTTATCATGTGATGATCAGAATCGGATTTGAGTTACATTGCCGCATTTATACATGGCAATTCAAATTGCAAAATTAAGATTTAGCTTGGAAGTGGGCAAACAATATGCGTGAAATAGCTTTAAAACCGCTATTTTTATAGGTTTTTAACGTGGCGACACGCTTCTCGCGAATATAGATTAACACAATTAGGGCCTATATTCATGCTCCGGATTAACTTGCCGGAGAGCGTGGGGGCGGGTGCGCAGCCTTCGTCGCCGAAGTCCACGGGCGCTATTTCCTCGCGCGCCTCGTCCCATAGTCCGGCATCGATAAAACGCTGCAGGGTATAGGATCCGCCCTCCACCAGCACAGAGGTGATACCGCGGGCGTAGAGGTCGGCAAGATAGTCGGCAAGCGAAGCCTCATAGTCAATTACCAGCGGCGCACGAGTTGTGATAATGTCGGCTCCGGCAAGCCGGCGGCGGACATCGAGTATCACCGGCAGGGGGTTCTTGCAGCCGGCAATGCGGGCATCGAGGCGCGGATGGTCGGCAAGCACCGTGCCGCTGCCCACAAGTATGGCGTCGTGGCAGCCGCGCAGCCGATGCACGGCCAGACGTCCGGAAGGGGTGCTTATAGCCGCCGGATGCGGGTTAGAGGGTGTGCGCCTGCGGTCGAGCCAACCGTCGGCGCTGCGGGCCCATTTCAGAGTCACAAAGGGGCGTTTGAGGCTGTGGGCGGTAAAGAATCTGCGATTGAGCCAAAGGCATTTTTCGGCAAAATCCTGCGGGGCCATCTCAACTTCCACACCTGCACGGCGCAGCATGTCGATGCCCCGGCCGCTGACTTTGGCAAAAGGGTCGACAGTACCGACTACAGCGCGGCTTATACCTATGTCGCACAGCAGTTTGGCACAAGGCGGTGTTTTGCCGTAATGCGAACACGGCTCCAAGGTCACGTATATGGTTGACTGCGGCAGCAGGGCGCGGTCGGCCTCGCTTACCGATGCCACCGCGTTGACCTCGGCATGGCCTTTGCCGCACTCGGCTGTAAAGCCTTCGCCTATTATACGGCCGCCCGGGGCAACAATCACTGCCCCGACCATGGGATTAGGCAACGACACGCCCTCGGCATGCCGTGCAAGCTCGAGGGCGCGTTCAAGATATTTTCGTTCGAAAGCTTCCATTACAGAGAGTTATACGATGGGGTAAATGTGTCGCCCTGCAGAGGGTCGCCTGTCGTTATGCCTTTTTTCAGCCAGCGCACACGCTGGTCGGAACGGCCATGGTTGAAACTGTCGGGCATTTCGCGTCCGTATGCCTTGCGCTGCAGATAATCATCGCCTATTTTTGAGGCGGCGTCGATGGCGTTTTCCACATCGCCGGGCTCTATCGACCGGAACATTTCGTTGTCACGGTGTGCCCACACTCCGGCATAGTAATCGGCCTGAAGTTCAAGGCGCACACTGATTTTATTGGCCTCTTTTTCGCTGAGGCGGCTCATCTGCTGATGCGCCTCTCCCAAAGTGCCCAGCAGATACTGCACGTGGTGGCCTACCTCGTGTGCAATCACATAAGCGTAGGCAAAATCGCCCGAGGCGCCTATGTCCTGCTGCATATCCTTGAAGAACTGAAGGTCGATATACACAGTCTGGTCGGCGCTGCAATAGAATGGACCGGTCTGCGAGGTGGCGTTTCCGCAGCCGCTCTGCACGGCTCCGCTGAACAGCACCAGCCTCGGGCACTGATATTCGCCCCAGCCTTGCCGGCGGAATTCCTCGGTCCAGACATCTTCGGTTCCCGCCAGTACTTTCGAGGCCAGGTCAGCCAGGCGCTCATCCTCAGCGTCAGGAGTATAATTACCTGTGTAACTTACATTCTGATTCAAGAGCTGAGGGCCTACCTGCATAAGCACATCACCGAGATTACCACCTGACAGCAGTGTTATTACCGCCGCCACAATCACGCCCACTATACCGCCGCCAACACCGAGTGTCTTACCCGATACTCCGCGCCGGTCGCTTACGTTACTGCTTGTTCTTCGTCCGTCGAGTTTCATAATATATGTATTTTTAAAAGGCTGCAAAGTTAAGAAATTTCCGTTTTTAATGCAAGTTCCCGCAATCAAAGCATGCCTCGCTCCACCAGCGAGGCTATGCGTTCGATGGTGGCGTCGTCCTTGTTCTTTTCGGGCCGGTATTTGCTTTTGAGGCTTACGCCGAACAGTTTGCCGAAGCCTTGCCAGAACGAGGCCCTGAAACTGCCCATAAAGGCCTTGACAATGTCGTAGCTCGACTGGTTGGTTTCGCGCTGTATCAGTTTTATCAGCACCTTTGCCTGGTTTTTGCTAAAGCGCTTCAGCACGGGTTTATACTGCTCGAACAGAGCTTTTTCCATTTGTTTCAGATAGTCCTCGCGCTCTTTTTTGGTAGGAAATGTTTCGATATACTCGTAGGTTTCCAGCAGAGTTTCGGCTATCAGTTTGGCGTATGGCAGCGTCAGTTTCACGTTGCGTACCGTGCGCCAGTAGAATTCCTCTTCTTTCTTGTTCTTGAATTTACGGGCCGGGTACACCGGCAGGTCTTTCAGATACAGCACCAGCATGGAGTCGCCCTGCTCGTCGATGCGCCATGTGTAGCCGCGGTATATGCTTTCCACCGGCGAGCCGGGGTCGTCGAGCGTGCGTTTCCCCCACCCCCCGGAAACGGAGCCGAGCAGCAGAAGCAACAGTAATATGCGGCTGAGTGTGTTCATTTTCTGTTTCGCGGATGATACATCAGAATCTCTTCGCGAAGGCGAGTATTGTCGATATGCAGATAAATTTCGGTGGTAGCTATGCTTTCGTGACCCAGCATCTGCTGAATGGCCCTGAGGTTTGCTCCGCCTTCGAGCAGATGGGTGGCGAACGAGTGGCGCAGTGTATGCGGAGATATACTTTTCTGAACACCGGCCAGGGCCGCAAGTTCACGCACTATATAAAAAACCATTACCCGCGAGAGCCTGTGGCCTCGACGGTTAAGAAACAGATACGGTTCCTCGCCCCGCTTCACAGGCAGTGTGGCTCGCCACGGACGGTACTCGTCAATCCAGCGCATCGATTCGTCGGACATTGGCACTATACGCTCCTTGGAGCCCTTGCCTGTCACCGCCAAAATGCCGTCGTCGAAGTCCACTCGGGCTATCTCGAGGTTGCACAGCTCGCTCACACGCAGGCCGCAGCCATACAAAGTTTCGATTATCGCGCGGTTGCGCGGGCCCTCGGGGCGCTCGAGGTCCACGGCCTCGACCATGGCGTTGATATCCTCCACACTCAGCACATCGGGCAGACGGCGCCCTATGCGTGGGGTATCGATTTTCAGCGTTGGGTCAATATCGATAATGCCCTCGAGGTGCAGGAAGCGGTAGAGCGATTTCATGCCCGAGATGATACGGGCCTGCGAGCGCGGAGCTATGCCCAGGTCGTGCAGTTCGGCCACAAACTGCTGCAACTGTCCGGCATCGGCGTCGGGCACGGTGGTGCCGACATCCGCCAGACAGTTGCACAATCGGTCGGCGTCGCGCAGATAGGCGTCGCGTGTATTGGGGCTCAGGCCGCGTTCCAGCAGCAGGTAAGCCTCATAGCTGGCGCGCAAGCGGCGAAACTCCTCGGGTACCTGCATCAGATTGACAGGCGTCGCAGTGTGGTGAGCAGTTCGCGGTTAATGGGCTTGTCGTTCTTTATTGCCTTTGAGAAGGGCACGTACACTATTTCGTCGTTCTTTATGCCAATCATTACGTTGCGCTGGTCTTCGAGCAGTGCGTCGATAGCTGCGGCACCCATGCGCGAGGCCAGAATACGGTCGTGGGCAGTAGGCGAGCCTCCTCGCTGCAGGTGGCCAAGAATCGACACTCGCACGTCGTAGCCGGGATATTCGTTCTTCACTCGTTCGGCCAGGCCCATGGCGCCGCCGGTGACGGGGCTTTCGGCCACAAGCACTATCGAGGAGTTCTTGCTCTTGCGGAAACCGTTCTGGATCAGTTCGGCCAGCTGGTCGACCTCGGTGGAGATTTCCGGTATAATGGCAGCCTCTGCGCCTGAGGCAATGGCACCGTTCAGGGCCAGGAAACCGGCGTCGCGGCCCATAACCTCGATAAAGAACAGGCGTTCGTGGCTGGTGGCTGTGTCGCGGATTTTGTCGACACACTCCATGATGGTGTTCAGCGCGGTGTCATAGCCTATGGTGGTATCGGTGCCATAGAGGTCGTTGTCGATTGTACCGGGCAGACCGATGATGGGGAAATTGAATTCGTTGGCGAATACACGGGCACCGGTAAGAGAGCCGTCGCCGCCTATCACCACCAGGGCATCGATGCCGTGACGCATCAGCACGTCGTAGGCAAGCTGACGGCCTTCGGGAGTGGTGAATTCCTTACAACGGGCCGTTTTGAGTATTGTGCCGCCCTGCTGTATGATATTCGACACGTTCTGGGTGCGGAAGTCAACAATTTCGTCTGTGATAAGACCACGGTAACCGCGGTATATGCCTTTTACCTTAAGACCTCCGAAAATAGCCGCGCGGGTAACGGCGCGGATAGCGGCGTTCATACCGGGTGCGTCGCCGCCGGAGGTAAGTATACCTACACATTTTATTTCTGCCATGGCTGAGTATTGTTAGTTGAAGTTGCAAAAGTACAAAAAATTTCACAAAACCGAATCTTATGACTTTTGAAAAAATCATAATTTTTTCAGGTCCGATTTTGTGCTGATTTTGCCCGTATACTTGCAGACACTGATTTATTTTCGTAACTT
>CAJTRC010000043.1 GCA_910578365.1 uncultured Muribaculaceae bacterium | reverse complement strand
GTGGCGTATCTTTTAGCAATTCAGCAAAAGAGACGCCAAGGCGGGGGTAACTTTAAAAATCCATTAATTCAAAAAATAATGTTGATACAGAAATTACCATTCCACTCGAAAATCACGGGCGCCTTTAGCTCTTCATTTCAGCCATATAGCTCGCTATGTTCCTTCAATTCAGAGCAAAATTCGCCACGTGATTTTCGGCCGGGAATTAACATTTATTATTAAACACCCTCTTAAATCCAAGCTACCATGCAACTGCAAAATCTACGCATCTACTCTCACCCCGACTTCCGTGACTACCTTATAATAGTCGCCGGCATGGCACTCTATGCCATCGGCTTTACCGTGTTCATACTGCCCCACGAAATTGTGGTCGGCGGCATGGCAGGCTTCAGCACCCTGGTGTACTTCGCCACCGGCGGCCTGGTGCCTGTGGCAGTGACCATGTATGTGGTAAACATCATGATGCTTATCGGCTGGTTCAGGCTCCTGGGGCGCAAATTCGTGATACGCACCGTATTCGGTGCCACGCTGCTCTCGGCCATAATAGGCGCAATCGAAGGCTATTTCACCTCTCATGCACCTATAGTGGCCGACACCACCATGAGTGTGCTGATGGGCTCGGCCATCTGCGGCCTTGGCATAGGACTGTACTATGCCCACAAAGGCTCGGCCGGAGGCACCGACATCGTAGCGGCCATTTTTGAAAAGAAATCAAACATCAGCATCGGACGCACCATGATGATTATCGATGTGGCCATAGTCACCTGCTCGTTCTTCCTGCCATTCGACGGCGACATGGACGCCCGCATTCAGGCCCGCGTGCAGACCATAATCTACGGCTGGGCTTCGATTGCCATATATTCGTTCCTGGCCAACTACATAGTAAACTCCGACAAACAGACTATACAGTTTCTGATACTCTCGCCCAAATGGCACGAAATAGCCGACCATGTCACTCACGAATCAGGCCGCGGCGTCACCACCTTCGACGGCCGCGGATTCTGGACAGGCGAGTCGCGCACCATGCTCATAGTATGGTGCCGCCAGTACGATGCCGACCGCATCTACGAGATTGTGCGCCGCATCGACGAGGGCGCATACATAATCCAGTCGGAAGCCCGCAGCGTATACGGCAACGGCTTCGACCCCCTGCGTATGAAACCACGCAAAACCATCAGGCCCAAACAATAATCACCAATAAGGCATATATTAATCACCTAACAATACAAAAGGCAGACCCCTGCACACACAGGGAGCTGCCTTTAATTTTGAATCAGGGTCTTCTATATCATCGTTATATTCAAGCGCCCTGTCTGTTTCCAAATCTACGGTATAATATAATAGGCCATTCCATAGAAGTCCTCCTGATGGAAGCCCGCATAGAAATCAGGAGTGTTTACTCCCGAATAATCCAATTTTTTTGGAAGAAACCTAAACTTTCTGAAAGTGAAATAGTATATAACGCCGAAGAGCCTGACAGCAGTCCATAAACAGTTTGCGAAATCGCCTGTTAGCCCAACATGTTGTCAGCAAGCCGCAGTTTCGGCCGGCACAAGACGCCGGCTGAATTCCCACAGGGCGTAGATGGGCAGAAATACAGCCATGAGCGAGAATGGATCGCCGGTAGGGGTCACAGCTGCTGCAACTATCAGCAGCACCACTATGGCATGACGGCGGTAACGGCTGAAAAAGCCGCGTGTCAGAAAGCCCATCTTGCCTAAAAGCCACGCCAGCAGCGGCAGTTCGAATATGGCTCCCATCAGAAGCAGCAGGGTGAAAAAGTTGTCCATATACGAATCAAGCGATACCAGAGTCCGGATTTTGTCGCTCAGCGAATAGTCGGCCAGGAATCGCACGGCTATAGGGAATACCAGAAAATATCCTGTGGCCATACCGAGAAAAAACATCAGATTTCCGGCCACAAAAGCTCGGCGTACTCCACGCTTCTCGCTGTCGTACAGGCCGGGAGCAACGAAACTCCACAGCAAGTATATTATCATGGGGAAGCCGAGTACGAAAGCCATCCACAGCGAGGCGCTCACATGAATCATAAATTGCGAGGTCAGCTCCACGCTCACCAGCTCGACATGAAAATCGGGCCGAAGTTCAAGTGAGCCGGGCCACAGCCGAGCCAGGGAGTCAAGACTACGGTAAAGAGGAAAATCGGCATTACAGGGAGCCAGAATCACATCGTCGAACAGGCGCGGCATGGCCACGAAGCAGCCTACTGCCAGCACAGCCAGCAGTATGGCAATCTTCACGAGCACCCCGCGCAGTTCATCGAGATGGTCCCAGAAGGTCATATTTTCCCCGCTCATTCGCTGCGGTCCTTGCCTTTTGGTTCGCTCTCCTCGGGCCGGGCAGCTTGCTCAACCGGCTTGTTCATTTCGGCTTTGGCCTCTTCTAAACCCTGCTTGAACGAGTGTACACCCTTGCCCAGGCCTTTCATCAGTTCGGGTATCTTCCTGCCGCCGAAAAGCAGCAGAATCACAAGTACTATTATCAGCAGCTGAGTGCCTCTTATATTGCCAAAAAACAGCGGCATTGAATTGAGTATGGAATGTATCATGCTTGTAACGGTGTTGTTTTCAGCGTAAAGTTACACAATATTTGCGGAAAATTCCGTACCTTTGCAGTCTAAATTTACTAATAATAAAGAAAATTTATGAAAGCTTACGTTTTTCCCGGACAGGGCGCACAGTTTGTAGGCATGGGCAAAGACCTGTATGAAAACAATGCCGAAGCTCGCGACCTTTTTGAAAAAGCCAACGATATTCTCGGTTTCCGTATCACCGACCTGATGTTCAACGGTACCGAAGACGACCTGAAAAAGACCTCCGTAACTCAGCCCGCAGTGTTCCTGCACAGCGTAATCCTGGCCAAGGGCCTGGGCGAAGAGTTCAAGCCCGATATGGTTGCCGGCCACTCGCTGGGCGAGTTCTCAGCTCTGGTAGCAAGCGGAGCCCTCAGTTTCGAGGATGGCCTCAAGCTGGTTGCCGCACGCGCCAATGCCATGCAGAAGGCATGCGAACTCAAACCTTCGACCATGGCCGCCATCATTGCGCTGCCCGACGAAAAGGTTGAAGAAATCTGCGAGTCTGTCGACGGCGTGGTTGTATGCGCCAATTACAACTGCCCGGGCCAGCTGGTTATCTCGGGCGAGGTTGAGGCCATCGACGCTGCCTGCGCCAAGGCCACCGAAGCCGGTGCCAAGCGTGCCCTCAAGCTCAAAGTAGGCGGTGCCTTCCACTCGCCCTGCATGGAGCCCGCACGCGCCGAACTGGCAGAGGCCATCGAGCACACCGAATTCCACACTCCGGTATGTCCGGTATACCAGAACGTCGACGCTCTGCCCCACACCGACCCTGCCGAAATCAAGGCTAACCTGGTGGCTCAGCTCACCGCACCTGTACGCTGGACACAGACTGTACGCAACATGGTTGCCGACGGCGCCACAGAGTTTATCGAACTCGGTCCGGGCAAGGTTCTCCAGGGCCTTGTTGCCAAAATCGAAAAAGGCATGACTGTAAGCGGTCGCCAATAATCCGCACAAACTTGCGAACACAAAAAAAGCGTCACCGCGTGTGCGGTGACGCTTTTTTATTAGCTTGTTTAATAATATAACGTCCTGATTGTGACGACGGCGGACTCTGTGCGAGGCTTTATTCCATAATGTCACACAAGCCGGGCGGCCAGCAGACGGGCCTTTTCGCGACACTGTTCAAGTACCTTTTGGCCGGGGGCCTGGCGGTTGTTTACGGCTTCGGCCACAGGTTCGGCGGATATGGATGCCAGATGCCCGTTTATAACGTCGATGGCCCGCTGCGACCATGTGTGAGAGCCGAACACCAGCACCTCGCGGTTCTTGAGTCCGCGCAGCTCTATTGCCTCCATAAAGGCTTTGACGGGCGGGAACAGTCCGTCGGAATAGGTAGGTGCGGCTATAATCAGGCCGCGGTGGCGGAAGGCAGCTGCAATTATGTAGCTGAGGTCTGTCACCGAGCAGTTGAACATCTCGATGTTCTTTACACCCTCGCAGGCCAGAGCCTCGGCAGCGGCTTCGGCCATTCGCTGTGTGTTGCCGTACATGGTGCCGTAGACTATTGTCACGCCGTTGTCGAGCGGAGTATAGCTGCTGAGTTTGTCGTAAAGGTCCACCACTTCGGCTATCTGTGACTTCCATACCGGGCCGTGGGTGGGACAAATTACATCAATCTCCACACCTGCGAGTTTCTTGAGCGCACGCTGCACGAACATACCGTAGCGGCCTACGATGTTGCTGTAATAGCGCAGCATTTCGGGGAAGTAGCGCGCAGTGTCCATGTCGCTGTCCACCACCGCGCCGTTGAGGGCTCCGAAACAGCCGAAGGCATCGCCGCTGAACAGTGTTTTTTCTTCCTGCAGATAAGTAACCATTGTTTCGGGCCAGTGCACCATGGGGGTGAGGGTGAACTTCAGTGTGGTTCCCTCTCCGAGCGACAGTTCTTGGCCGTCTTTCACCGCCATCACATTGTCGTTAATGCCGTAGTAGCCTTCAAGCTGGGTGAGGGTTATGGTGTTTCCGACCACTGTCATGCCCGGAAAGGCCTGCTTCAACAGGGCTATTGCGCCCGAGTGGTCGGGCTCCATATGGTTTATTATCAGATAGTCAGGGCAGCGGTCGCCGAGTATGGCCTTGATGTGGTCTATTTGCTCAAGGGCATAGGCCGACTCCACTCCGTCGATAATGGCGGCCTTGTCGCTGCCGACTACCAGATAGGAGTTATAGCTCACGCCGGCGGGCAGAGGCCACATGCCTTCGAACTTGTGTGTCACACGGTCGTTGACACCGATATAATGTACTTTTTCTGAAATTTCAGCTGCTTTCATATCTTTGTGATTTTGACTGCAAATTTAGGTATTTTTAGTTACAAGCGAAAATTACTGTCGTAAAAAAACACACGGGGCCTCGCGGCCACGCATGTTTATTCAAAAATAATTCAAAAACTTTTCAGTTTTGATACTTACTATTTTTTACTTACTAAATTATTTCTTCGCCGCACGACTATACGCACGCACCATCCTGCGGCGGAAAGATTCCACAAAGATATAAATAAAATTTTTAATATAATTAACTACCCCCCCCCATTTTTAACTCCTTTTAACTACATCATGGACAACTGTCATGATTTGTCGTAGCGCTGAATCGCGCCGTACGCCGGAAAGCACATCAGGGTAGCTTGAGCGACAATCAACTTTTTCAATTTACGGAGTGGGGGTACAGCTGCAGAGTTGACAAATATTCGCCCGAGTTGCAACAAAGCAGATACATGGTGGTCAAATATATACAGGCGCTGCGGTTTTTTCTTGCTACATTCACAAATATTTGCTAATTTTGCGATTTGAAGCAACTATCATTATCACGTATACATAATCACGATGAAGCAATATAAACGTACCCTCATAACCACCGCTCTCCCTTACGCCAACGGCCCTGTACACATAGGGCATCTGGCCGGCGTTTACGTGCCTGCCGACATTTATGCCCGATACCTGCGCCTGCAAGGGCGCCCCGTAACCATGGTCGGAGGCAGCGACGAGCACGGTGTGCCTATCACCATCAAGGCTAAGAACGAGGGCGTTACCCCTCAGGATGTGGTAGACCGCTATCACAAAATCATCAAGGACAGCTTTGAAGAACTCGGCATAAGCTTCGATGTGTACTCGCGCACCACCAGCGACATCCACTCGGCCACCGCATCGGAGTTCTTCACCCGCCTGCATATGAAGGGCGAGTTCGTGGAACAGGCCTCCACTCAGCTCTACGACCCTGAGGCCAAAATGTTTCTGGCCGACCGCTACGTAACCGGCGAATGTCCCCACTGCCACAGCCCCCGCGCCTACGGCGACCAGTGCGAGGCATGCGGCACATCGCTCAACGCCACCGACCTCATCAACCCCAAAAGCGCTCTGAGCGGCGCCACTCCGGTGCTGCGCGAAACCCGCCACTGGTTCCTGCCCCTCGACCGCTTCCAGCAGCGCCTCAGCGAGTGGATTCTCCAAGGCCACAAGGAATGGCGACCGAACGTGTACGGCCAATGCAAGTCGTGGCTCGACCTGGGCCTGCAGCCCCGCGCCGTTACCCGCGACCTCGACTGGGGCGTGCCCGTGCCCCTGAAAGAGGCCGAAGGCAAGGTGCTGTACGTGTGGTTCGACGCCCCTATCGGATACATCAGCAACACCAAAGAACTATACCCCGACAGCTGGGAAACATGGTGGAAAGACCCCGAAACACGCATCATCAACTTTATCGGCAAGGACAACATTGTGTTCCACTGCATTGTTTTCCCGGCCATGCTTATGGCATACGGCGACGGCTTCCAGCTGCCCGACAATGTGCCGTCGAACGAATTCCTCAACCTCGAGGGCGACAAAATCTCTACCTCGCGCAACTGGGCCGTATGGCTCCACGAATACCTGCGTGAGTTCCCCGGCAAGCAGGACACCCTGCGCTACGTGCTCACCGCCAACGCCCCCGAAACCAAGGACAACGACTTTACCTGGGCCGACTTCCAGACCCGCAACAACAGCGAGCTGGTAGCCATACTGGGCAACTTCATCAACCGCGCTACCGTACTCACCCACAAATATTACGGAGGCACCGTACCCGAGGCAGGAGAGCTGCTGGATATCGATAACGCCGTCTTTACTGAAATCGACGAGATAAAGCGGCGACTCACCGACCAGCTCGAAGGCTTCCACTTCCGCGATGCCCTCCGCGAAGCCATGAACATAGCACGCACCGGCAACAAATACCTGCAGGAAACCGAACCCTGGAAGGTATGGAAAACCGAACCCGAACGCGTAGCCACCATTCTCAACACAGCCCTGCAAATCTGCGCCGACCTGGCAGTGGCATTCGAGCCATTCACTCCATTTATGAGCGAGCGACTCAGCAAGCAGCTGGGTCTTGGCACACTCGACTGGAACATGCTCGGAGGCCGCGACCTGGTGAAGGCCGGCAGCGTGATAGCTCAGCCCGAACTGCTGTTCGAAAAAATCGAAGATCAGGCTATAGCCGCTCAGTTGGCCAAACTCGAGGAAGCCAAGCGTCAGAATGTAATCAACTCGTTCGAACCCGCAGCGGTGAAGGAAGACACCAGCTTCGAGGAATTCGAAAAAACCGACATCCGTGTAGGCACCGTAACCGCCTGCAGCAAAGTAAAGAAATCGAACCGTCTGCTTCAGCTCACCATCGACGACGGCATGGGCGGACGAACCATACTCTCCGGCATCGCCCAGAGCTATCCCGACCCCGAAGTGCTGGTAGGCAAGCAGGTATGCTTTATCGCCAACTTTCCTCCACGCAAGATGATGGGTATGGAATCGCAGGGCATGGTTCTGTCGGCAGTCGACGCCGACGGACACCTGGTGGTGGTAGGGCCCACCGCCACTGTGGCAGCCGGAGCATCTGTAGGATAATATTAAATTTTCACAAGCATGAGAGCCAGAAGGCTCCGATTAATATCAGTTAACCAAAAATCATGAAGCCTCGAATACTAATCATATACACAGGCGGCACCATCGGAATGATTGAAGACTTGAATTCGCATACACTCAAGCCTTTCGACTTCTCTCACCTAATGGACAACGTGCCCAAGGTAAAGATGCTCAACTACGACATCGACAACATTCAGTTCCAGCCGCCGCTCGATTCCAGCGACATGCATACCGCCCACTGGGAGGATATTGCCCGAAGCATAGTCGAGAATTATGACCGTTACGACGGTTTCGTGGTTTTGCATGGCACCGACACCATGGCCTACACGGCTTCGGCTCTGTCGTTCATGCTCGAAAACCTGCGCAAGCCGGTGATTATCACCGGCTCGCAGCTGCCAATAGGCGAAGTCCGCACCGACGGTGAGGAGAATCTCATCACCGCCCTGCAGATAGCAGCCGCCACCGACAGCTTCGGCCTGCCGATGGTACGCGAGGTAGCCATTCTGTTCGAGAACTTCCTGTGGCGCGGCAACCGCTCCACCAAGCGCAGCGCCGACAACTTCAACGCCTTCGAGAGCAGCAACTACCCCCCTCTGGCCAAAATAGGCCTGAGCATACACTTCGACACCGACGCACTCAACCGCAAGCACAGTGGCGAAGAACTGCGCCCCCACTACGCACTCGACACTACCGTGGCCGCAATCGACCTCTTCCCCGGCATATCGCCCACCACTCTGCGCCACCAGCTGTCGTGCCCCTCGGTGAAAGGCATAGTGCTGCGCACATTCGGTGCCGGCAATGCTCCAACCGCCAAGTGGTTCGCCGACGCACTGCGCGAAACCATAGAGCGGGGCGTTGTTATCATGAACGTGACCCAGTGCGGCAACGGCAGCGTGCATACCAACCGATACATGGGCGGCGACATGCTGTCGAACCTCGGTGTGGTGCCCGGCCACGACATCACTTTCGAAGCCGCAATAACCAAGATGATGCACCTGTTCGGCTTAGGTCTTGACGCCACCGAAGTGGCCCGGCGACTCCAACACGACATCGCAGGCGAACTTACTGTATCTAACTTCTGAAAAGAAACCTCATAATAACAATGACCCGTATTCTCCGCATAGCATTTCTGGCTGTACTGCTCGCCGCGGCGCCCTTAGGCACCGCGGCAGCCGACAACTGGGAACATATCGAGCAGGTGCGCCCCGACCCCTCGGAAAGCGAACGCATCGACATGGAGGTACGCGACTCATACATATACGTCAGCACCAACAAGGCCGTGACAGTAAAGATATGCACCATACTCGGCCAGTTGGTAAGCCAGGAGAAACTCCCCGCCGGAGTATCGCGCATCAGGCTGGCACAACGCGGCGTGTACATACTCAAAGCCGGCTCTATCACACGCCGGGTAAACATTTAACCCAATACGATGGTTGTAAAGATTATAAACAAATCGCAGAACCCCCTGCCCGCCTATGCCACCGAACTCTCGGCCGGCATGGACCTGAGGGCCGACCTGCCACAGGCTGTGGTGCTTCGCCCCATGGAGCGACGCCTCATTCCAACCGGCCTGTACGTAGAACTGCCCGAAGGCTACGAAATGCAACTGCGTCCGCGCAGCGGACTGGCCCTGCGCCAGGGCATCGGACTGGTAAACTCGCCCGGCACCATCGACGCCGACTACCGCGGAGAAATAGGCGTGATTGTGATCAATTACGGCTCCGACGACGTAACCATAGCTCCGGGCGACCGTATATGCCAGGCTGTGGTGTGCAAGTACACCCGCGTGGAATGGCAATCAGCCGACTCTCTCGGCGAAACATCCCGCGGCGAAGGTGGCTTCGGCCACACGGGTCTGTAACTGCATGTGGAGGCTGCCGGGGGAAACCCTAACATTTTAGAGGCTGTTTAAAAACAAAGCAAGGTGAAACTACAACGCATAGCACTGCTGGGCCTGGGCGCCCTGATTATTACCCTCGGAGCAATAGCTCGCCCCAAAAAGGCCGACAACTGGGAGGCTCGGACTGCCAGAGCCAAGGCCGATTACATATTTCTGGAGGCTCAGAACGCTTATAACCAGCAGGACTACAGCCTGTACGGACGTCTACTGCAACGTGCTTTCGATACCGACAGCACCGACTCGGGCCTCGGCGCCGAACTCGGACAGTGGCAGGTGATAAGCATCGCAATGGACCCCGATAAGGCTATAGAAGGCCTGCAGCGCATGCGCCGCTACTTCGAAGCAAACCCCTCAGACTACTATTCCGGACTGTCGCTGGCCAAGACTTACGTCAACATGGGACGCATCGACGATTTCCTGGCCGTGACCAAAATACTCTACAATCACTTCCCGGACAAAAACAACGTGGCCCTGCAGCTGGCCGAAGGATACCTGCGACGCAACAACAGCCAGGACTTCGACTCAGCAATGACCATATACCGGCGACTTGAGCAAGGCTTCGACACCGGCATCGGCAACTCAATCACAAGCTACATAATAGGAGCCTATATGTTCAAGAACGACACCACTGCCGTTCTGAACGAGCTCGACAAAATATACCGCGCCGCACCGCACGATGTACCCACACTGCTCACAGTGGGAGGCTCGATGCTCGAACTCCACCGCCCCGACTCGGCCCTGCGATACTTCAACGAGGCCAAGGCCATAGAACCCGACAACGGAGGAGTGGTAATGGGATTTCTGGGTTATTACGACGAAACCGGCGACTCGACAGCCTTTCTGGGCACACTCAGACGTGCCGTAAAAAACCAGGAACTCGAACCGGAAGAAAAGTTTATGTTCGTGCGCGGATACATACAGAGCAACTACAGCGACAGCAGCAAGTTCGACATCTGCAGCGAACTCTGCGAAAGTTACATTGCCAACAACCCGGGCATACCCGACATACACACTCTGTATGCCAGCCTGCTCAACTCCACCGGACATAACGCCGAAGCAGCCGAGCAACTGAGCTTCGCCATAGGGCTGCTGCCCGCCGACCTCGAACTGAGGCTATGGCAACTGTCGCTGCTCTACCAGGCAGGACGAACCGAGCAGGTATCGGAACTTGCCGAGAACTATGCCGGCGACTTTCCGGGTGAGCTGGCTTTCGCACGCATAGCGGCGGCACAGTTGTACGAAGACGGCAAATATGCCCTGGCCGCCGAACGGTTCAAGCTTTTCCCCGTTGACTCGCTGAAGACCGACGAACTGAAATCGGACTACTACGCCACACTGGGCGACTTTCTCAGCAAGCTCGAGCCTCGCAGCGACTCATACCCCTGCTACCAAAAAGCCATAGAACTGAATCCGCTCAACGACATGGCCATGAACAACCTGGCTTACTTCTACAGCCTCGACGGCTCGGAAGAGGACCTTCGGCAAGCCGAACAATACTCCGCCATGACCATTCGGCACGAGCCCGACAATCCGACATACCTCGACACCTACGCCTGGATTAAGTTCAAGCAGAAAGATTTTCAGACAGCCCGGCACTATATCGATCAGGTAATCAATCTGATGAACATACAGCGGACCGAAGCAGCCATCGACAGCATTATCAGCGACGGAAACACTCCGGCCGAGCCTGTCGAAAGCGACTCCCCGCAGCACGAACAGGCGGAAGACGCCACAGAGATAATCGAGGAGGCCACAGCAGTAGGCACCGAAGAGTCCGGCCAGGCCTCAGCCGATGTATTCGACCATGCCGGCGACATCTACTTTATGACCGGCGAACCCGAGCAGGCCCTGAGCTTCTGGAAGCGGGCGCTCGAACTCGATCCGGACAATGAATTGATACAGAAAAAAGTAAAACACAAAGCATACTTTTACGAATGAAGCTACAGAGATTCCTGACGGCCATACTGCTATGTCTGGTTCTGGCAGCCTGCCACAGTTCACGAAAAGCAACCGTTGCGGACAACGGCATTTACCGTTGGCACACACTCGAGGTGCCGGTGAAGGTGTCGGTCGAAAAGCCCCTAAGCCTTAGTTGCTCAGGCAAAGCCACACTGGTGCGCGACAGCGTCATATATGTATCGATGCGCATGCTGGGCATGGAGGTGGCTTATCTGTACGCCGATGCCGACAGCGCCATACTCTGCGACCGCTTCCACAAACTGTACATCAGCGAGCCACTCGACGGCCTGCTGCCGGACAGATATGCCCGCATCGGACTACTACAGCAGCTGATGCTGGGCATGGAGAGCCCCGACGGCATTTCCGACAAACTGCAATACGCGGACCCCGCCGAAACTCCGCTCGGCAAGCTATACTCGCTGCTGCGTCTGCAGACCTCGATTGCGAAAAAAGACATCGACGCATCAATTATCTACAACTATAACAAAGCCCGCTGGGATGCCCCCGATTTCAGCATGCCAGCCGCCAAACTGCCTCGCAACGCCAAGAGAATCGACCCTCAGGCGCTGCTTGAAGGTTTAAAAAATACCCCACCCGATTACTTACAATGAAAAAATTTGTTCTCGTACTGTTTGCTCTGTCAATAGTTATTTCTTCCGCTGTCGGACAAAAGAAAAGCATTGCCATACGCAGCAGCGAAAAAGTGCGCCAGGAACAACGCGATACCCGCAAGCGCATAAACAAGACAAAAGGAGAAATAAGCGAGAACACCGCCAAAACCCGCAAAGGCCTCAAACAGCTTGGCGAAATCGAAGCGGATATCGCGGTCCGGCAGGAGGCTATAAACCGCGCCGGCGCCAGAATTGCCGAACTGAACACGCAAATCGTACGCCTGACCGACTCGTTGACTCAGCTCGAATCGAACATCTCACAGCTTAAGACCGACTATGCCCAAAGCCTGCGCGCCATGCGCCGACAGCGCCAGACTCTGAACTCCATTTCTTACCTGTTCTCCGCCGAGAGCTTCGCGCAGGCTTTCCGCCGGGTGCGCTACATACAGGAACTGGGCCGATGGCGCCATGACAAGACTCTGAAACTTGGCGAAGCCGTGGCCGAACTCAATGTGCGCAAAACCAAAATCGACAGTGTGCGCCGACGCGTGGCCGATGAACAAGCTGCAATGCTTGTAGCAAAATCGCAGTTCGACAAACGCCGCAGCGAAGCTGCCGCACTGGTAAATGAACTCAAAAAACAGGGGCGCTCGCTGAACACCGAACTCAAACGCCAGCAGAAACAGCTTAATGAACTTAACCGCGAGCTCGACCGGGCCATAGCCGCAGAAGTGCGCCGTGCCGAGGAAGAACGCCGGCGCAAGGCTGCTGAAGAAGAACGCCGGCGCAAAGCCGCCGAGGAAGAGCGCCGACGCAAAGCCGCCGAGGCTGAAAGCCACAAGCAACAGCCGGACACCGACCAGGCCAAGAACACAGAAAGCGCTCCGACCGCCAAGCCAAAGCCACAGAAACCACAGCCCTCGGGCGAAAGCGGCTTTGCCGAGCAGGAGCGCAAACTCACCGGCGACTTCGAGGCCAATAAGGGCAGGCTGCTCTTTCCTGTGGCCGGCAAGTACACCATTACCGGAGCATACGGCCGCTACACCCGTCCGGGCACCAGCGTGCTGCTCGACAACAATGGCATCGACATCAGCGTGCCGCAAGGCACCGCCGTCAGGGCTGTATTCGGCGGCGAGGTTGTGAGCGTGTTCAAGGTCAAAGGCACAGGCTTCTACGCGGTGCTCGTGCGTCATGGACGCTACATAAGCGTGTACTCCAAGCTTGCCACCTATAGTGTCAAGAACGGCCAGCAGGTAAAAGCCGGACAGAATCTGGGCACTGTGTTCACCGACCCCGAACTCGGCGCCACCATACTCCACTTTGAACTGCGCCGCGAATCGGCCACCCTCAATCCGCTCGAATGGGTAAAATAAAGCCGGGGGCGGACAACGGAGGCTTCAGCGGCTCGCTTACACAGCGCATAGTAAAGGCGTTGGGTGTGTTTACCGGCGTGCAGTCGGCAGGCATGCTCTGCTCGGTTATCCGCGCCAAACTCATAGCCATGTGGATAGGCCCTGCCGGCGTGGGGCTTAACGCCCTGCTGACCAATGCCCTGGATGTACTGAGCCAGCTGTCGCAGGCAGGCATACGCGTCAGTGCCGTCCGCAGCATAGCGGCAACTGACGACGGCCGCGAACGCACCGGCCTGATTACAGCCCTGCTGCGCTGGGCTCTGTGGCTCGGCAGCGGAGGGGCGGTCCTCACCATGCTGCTGTCGCCATTGCTGAGCCTGCTTACATTCGGCGACTACAGCTACAGCTGGATGTTTGTGGTTCTGGCAGTGGCCGTGCTGGCCTCGGCTCTCAGCGTGGGGCGCTCCGCCGCCCTGCAGGGCATAGGCGAACTCAAACGCCTTGCCACTCTCACCGTAACAGCCGTAATCATATCCACCCTGCTGGCCATACCGCTGTTCTACTTCTTTCGCCTGAAATCCATCGTATGGGTAGTCACCCTTTTTGCAGTGGTGCAGGCAGCCGTGTTCTACATCAACCCCGGCCACCGCGGCAGCCACCGCAGCGACCTCAGCCACCGCCAGTGTTTCCGCATAGGCATGCCGTTTATACGCCTCGGTCTGGTGCTGACCATGTCGAACGCCCTGACTATGGTAAGCAACTTCGTGATTACAGTATTCCTCAACCGCTACGCCTCAACCGATGAAGTGGGCATATTCCAGGCCGGCTTCGCCATTATAAACAACTACATGGGCATACTGGTGTCGGCTCTCACCGTAGAGTATTTTCCGCGTCTGAGCGCCAACATAGCCAACCGCAGGCGCAGCGAGGTACTGGTGTCGCATCAGCTTATGATACTGATGAGTCTGCTTGTGCCAGGCGTGATAGTGTTTCTGATATTCAGCCGGCAGATAGTATGGCTGCTTTACAGCGCCGA
Source organism: uncultured Muribaculaceae bacterium (assembly GCA_910578365.1). Taxonomy (GTDB): domain Bacteria; phylum Bacteroidota; class Bacteroidia; order Bacteroidales; family Muribaculaceae; genus CAG-873. The sequence continues at coordinate 8,153 of CAJTRC010000043.1, read as the reverse complement.
CTTCATGGATGCCGTGCCCTATCTGACCTTTGCCGTGGGCGGCGGAGTGCTGCGCATGATATCGTCGTGCATGGCGCTGTGCATGTTGGCGGCGGCAGATTCCCGGGCCTATATGCTCACCGAACTCGGCAGTGCCTTCACCGGCCTTGTGCTGGCCATAGGCGGCTATATGCTCGGAGGTATCGCCGGCATGGGTGTAGCCTACCTGCTGTGGTATGCCCTCTACACTGTGGCGGTATGGGCAATATACCGCTTCCGCTACCGCATGAGAGTGCGGAGCAGAGCACTGCGCATAATCATGCCGGGACTGGCTCTGATAGCCGCCGCACAGATTATAGCCGCATGCATGTAGTTGGACATCGATGACTTCAGAGAGTAAACAATTGCTTTTGAAGTGAGGTTATAATTATTGGCAACGCACACGAGCGCTACCCTATAATTATCTCCTCTTATGCAAAAACTGACACGTTTATTACTATTTTGCTGCTTTGCTCTGTCGTGGGCCGGTGCCGATGCGCAGGACCATGCGCTCACTCGCCCCATGCCCGACAGTTGGAAGTACTCCGAGGGGGCCGAACAGACTCTTCCCAGCCATGACAGCTGGTGGCGGCGATTCAACGACCCGGTACTCGACTCGCTCATAAGCATGGGTGAAGATGCCAATTTCGACCTTATCACAGCCTATCACCGCATGGAGGCGGCCTCGCGCCGGATGACGGCGGCCCGCGCCGACTATTATCCCAATATTGGTCTGAGCGCCGGATACACCCGCGAGCGCCTCGACGGTGCCAACAGCAACCGATGGAGCCTCGGCGCCACGGCCGGCTGGCAAATCGACGTGTTCGGCAAAGTCACCGCAGCGGTGAAACAGAGCAAGGCCGGCTACCAGGCCAGCAGGGCCGAGTGGATCGGAGCCATGGTAAGCATGGCCGGCGACATAGCCGCCACTTACATGCAACTGAGAGTCTGGCAAGCCGAACTGGCTGTGGCGCAGCGACACGCCGTAGTGCAGGATTCAATCACGGCTCTGGTTGAGGCTCGCTTCGACTGCGGCCTGGCCGCCAAGCCGCAACTGGCTCAGGCTCGCGCGCAGGCGCACAGCATCAAGGCCACAATACCGCAGTTACAGACATCTATCGCCACAGCGGTCAGCTCCATTGCCTTGCTGACGGGACGCTATCCGTCGGAACTGGAAGATATGCTGCTGCCGCAGAAACCTCTGCCCGATTACCGGCAGATTGTGCAGACAGGGGTGCCATCGGAACTGCTGCGCCGACGACCCGATATTCTGGCTGCCGAATATCAGCTGGCAGCAGCCGCCGCGGCTGTAGGCATAGCGAAAAAAGACTTCCTGCCCACTCTCACGCTCGAAGGCACGGTGGGAGTGGCGGCACCTGAACCGGGCGACATGTTCAGCAAAAGCGGCTTCTACTACTCTGTGGCACCTACTCTGTCGTGGACTATATTCGACGGTTTCGCCCGCAGCGCCAATGTGGCTGCCGCACGTCAGGAAATGGAGCAACAGATAGCCTCATACAATTCAACCGTAATCAATGCCTACAACGAAGTAGGCAACGCTCTGGTCAAATACCGCAACTGTCTGAAGTTGATCGACGAATACGACATGGCCACCAGCAACGCCCGCGAATTTCTGTTGCTGAGCCTCGACCTTTACACCCGGGGACTCTCGCCATACTCCGATGTAGCCACGGCCCAGCAGGACCTTCTCAGCTACAACAACTCGCTGATTGTGGCCCGCGGCGACGCACTCAGCTCGCTCGTAAGCCTATATGAGGCTTTAGGCGGCGGCTTTCAGCAATAGCTCCATCACACACACCTTCATAATATAATTAAGATGAAAACAATATACACGCTGGCGGCCACCGCACTGATGCTGTATGGCTGCTCGCACGGCAAGACCGATAAAGACAGCGACACTACAGCGGAGCCTGTAATCGATGTCAGCAATGTAATCATCGATTCAGTGACCCTGTACAAGGAATACCCCGGCACACTCACTGCAGACCGTACCGCAAACGTGTACTGCAGGGTCGACGGATATGTGTCGCGTCCGAAATATACCGCCGGTGACTATGTAGCGGAGGGGCAGGTACTCTTCACCGTCGAAGCCCCCGACCTGAAAAACGCCGTTGACGAAGCCGAGGCCGCACTGGCCACGGCAATAAGCCAGAACGACTATGCCGAACAGCACTACCGTGCCGTAGCCAAGGCTTACGAAAGCCGGGCTGTGTCGAAGATGGAAGTGGCCGAGGCCCTGAGTTCGCGCGACCAGAGCCGCGCGGCCATCAACAGCGCGAAGGCTCGCCTCAGCGATGCCCGCCAGCAACTTGGCTACTGCACCATAAAGGCTCCGTTCAGCGGACATATAACCATGAACGAGCATTCCGGCGGCTCGTATGTCAACGGGGCCGGTTCGCCCGTGGCCCTGGCCACAGTGTACGACGATGCCTCGGTGATTGCAGTCTTCTCGATTGAGGACGATTCATTCATACGCATGTTCGAAAGCCCCAACAACCGCCACCTGATTGACTACAGCGCCATTCCGGTTACCTTCGGCGAGAAACTGCCCCACAGCTACACCGCCGACCTTATGTATCTGGCACCTAACATCGATGCCTCCACCGGCACACTCAACATTCAGGCCGAGATAAAGAACCCCTACCACGAACTGCGGTCGGGCATGTACTGTACCATACGCATGCCTTACAAGGTCGACCCGAAGGCCATGCTGGTGCGCGATGCCTCGATAGGCACCGACCAGCTGGGCAAGTACGTGTATGTGGTGAACGACTCGAGCAAGGTTGTGTACACTCCCATCAAAACCGGCGACCTGGTAGCGGACACCTTGCGGCTTGTGACCGGAGGCCTCAAGCCCCACGACCGATATGTGACCTCGGCACTGCTTAAAGTACGCAACGGAATGAAAGTAAAGACCCGTGAATAAGCCCGTTTATTATGTTTTCAAGATTTTTCATAGAACGACCGATATTCGCCATAGTCCTGGCTGTGGCTATGGTCATGGCCGGTGCATTGACTTTCAGCAAACTGCCGATTGCCCAGTACCCCGACATAACACCGCCTACAGTAATGGTCACTGCTTCTTACCCCGGAGCCGACGCGGCTACAGTGGCCGAAACAGTGGGTGTGCCCATCGAACAGCAGGTAAACGGCGTCGAAGGTATGATGTACATGAGCTCGTCGTCGGGTTCCGACGGCAGTTACTCGCTTACAATCACTTTCGAAGAAGGCACTGACCTCGACGAAGCCGCCGTAAAAGTACAGAACCTTATATCGCAGGCCGATGCCCAGCTGCCGACTTCGGTGAAACAACAGGGTGTGCAGGTAAGGTCCGAATCATCGAACCAGATTCTGTTCATAGCTCTGCAAAGCGACGACCCCGAGCGCTACGATGCCCTGTATCTGACCAACTATGCCAACCTTAATATCACCGACGAACTGGCCCGTGTCGAAGGCGTCGGCTCGGTAGGTGCATTCGGCGGAGGTCAGTATTCGATGCGTATATGGCTCGACCCTGCCAAAATGCGCGAGCGCAACATCACCCCGGCCGATGTCGAAAGTTCCATCAGTTCTCAGAACATGCAGGTTTCGGCCGGCTCGGTAGGCGCACAGCCGTCACCATCCAACGAGGCTTTCACCTATACTCTTACAGCCCGCGGACAACTTAGCGACCCGGCTGAATTCGGCGACATAATACTGCGCACCGACTCTAACGGAGGCCTGCTGCACCTCAAAGACATTGCCCGTATCGACCTGGGCTCGGTAAGCTATACCCAGGTAGCACGCGTCAACGGACAGCAGTCGGCCATGATAGGCATCAGCCAGCTGCCCGGAGCCAACGCCCTTGATGTGGCCAAAGGCTGCGAGGCCAAGCTTAAAGAGCTGAAACAGTACTTCCCGCCCGGTGTGGATTACCGCATAATGCTCAACACCACCGACTTTGTAACCGCCAGCATCGACGAACTGCTGGTAACCTTCCTCGAAACCACCATTATAGTCATGCTGGTGATAATGCTGTTTCTGCAGAACTGGCGCGCCACCATCATTCCTATGCTCACCATTCCGGTATCGCTCATTGCCACGCTTGCCGTGATGAAATGGATGGGTTTCTCGCTCAATACCCTTACGCTGTTCGGACTCGTTCTTGCCATAGCCATTGTGGTGGACGACGCCATAGTGGTGGTGGAGGACTGCGCGCGCCTGCTCGACGAAGGCAAGCTGAATCCGCGTCAGGCCGCCGAAAAAGCCATGATCGAACTGCAGGGGCCTGTAGTGGGCGAAGTGCTGGTACTGCTCTCGGTGTTCATCCCCACCGCCATGGTCAGCGGCATAACAGGGCAGCTGTACAAGCAGTTCGCACTCACTATTGCGGTGTCGACCGCCTTCTCGGGCTTCAACGCCCTTACGTTCACTCCGGCCATGTGCGCACTGTTTTTAAAGCCTAAAAAAAACAGCCGTTTCGTCCTTTGGGACTGGTGGAACAAGGCTTTCGGAGCCGCGCTGAGCCTTTATATGCGCATTGTGGGCCGCTTCCTCAGGCGCCCCGTGGTGGCCATACTGCTCTACTTTGTACTCACCGGCCTTGCGTTCTGGGGCTTCCTAAAATGGCCCACAACCTACGTGCCCTCGGAAGACATGGGCTACTTCCTGTCGTCGATTCAGCTGCCTACCGGAGCCTCGCTCGACCGCACCGACCGAGTGGCGCAGAACATCTCGGCCAAACTGCTGGAGCTGCCCGGAGTTAAAGATGTTATGTCGGTCAGCGGCACCTCGTTCATGGGCGGCGGTTCGACATCGAACAACGGCTCGCTGTTTGTGATACTCGAGCCGTGGAAAGACCGCACGGCCAAGGACGAAAGCATCGACGCCATAATGGCCCGTGCCAACGAAATCGGAAACGCCGAACAGGAAGCAATCAGCTTCTCGCTCAACCCCCCTGCAATACCGGGTCTGGGCATGACGTCGGGCCTGGAAATGCAGCTGCTCGACATCAACGACCTTGGCGCTTCACAGCTGAAAGAAGCTCTCACGGCAATACAGGAAGTCGCCAAAGACGACCCGCGCATAGCCTCCGTAACCACTATGTACGAGGGTGCAGTGCCGCAGTACTCCATTAAAATCGACCGCAGCCGCGCCAAGATGCAGGGCCTGGCTATGAGCGACATCTACTCGGCGCTGTCGGCATTCATGGGCGGCTCATACGTGAACGACTTTGTGGAATTCGGCCGTGTTTATCAGGTGAACATTGCCGCCGACGCCGCTGCCCGCAGCCATGTGGACGATGTTCTGAAGCTTACCGTGCGCAACGCCACCGGCGGCATGGTGCCCTTCTCGGCCTTCGCCTCCGTGGAGCAGGTGATGGGCGAATCATCGGTAAGCCGTTACAACACATACCGTACAGCCTCGCTCACCACCACTCCGGCAAAAGGAGTCAGCTCGGCCGACGGCATAAAGGCCATGGAAGAAATCGTCAACAAGGCTGTGGGCAACAACTACAGCTATGCCTGGACGGGCGAGGCCTATCAGGAGAACCGGTCGGGCACAACCATATCGTTTGTGCTCATCCTGGCCATCATAGTCACCCTGCTGGTACTGGCCGCACAGTACGAAAGCCTTACCGACCCTGTGGCGGTGATTACGGCCATGCCTACAGCCATACTCGGCGCCGTTATCGGCTGCCTGCTGATGGGGCAGAGCATATCAATCTACACACAGATAGGCATTATTCTGCTACTGGGTCTGGCAGCCAAGAACGCCATTCTTATTGTTGAATATGCCATGGACTACCGCAAGGCCGGCGAGGATATCCGCCAGGCGGCGCTCGACGCGGGCCGTGTACGCTTCAGGCCTATAATGATGACCGCCATGGCCTTTGTATTCGGTGTGCTGCCTATGCTCTTCGCCACCGGTGCCGGAGCGGCATCGCGCATATCGCTTGGCACCGCCGTGGTATTCGGCATGGCTGTCAACGCCCTGTTCGGCACCCTGTTCGTACCCAATTTCTGGGAACTTCTGCAACGTTTCGGCGAGAAGTATGTAAGCCCGTTCTTCCATAAAAACAAAGGCCTCGACAAAGCCGAGGCCAAAGATAGCGGGATATAGATGCACAAAAGCGGGCCGCACATGCTCAGTGCGGCCCGCTTTTATATATTTAAGGTAGAAGATTAGTTCAGAGCCTTCGAGAGGTTGAAGTTTGCGAACTCAAGGTCAGCAGCTGCCTGAGCGGCCATAGCCGGGTTCAGACGAACAGCCTGACGGAGGTTTGAGGTCAGCATCGATTCGTTGTTGGTGCGGGCACCGAGAACGGCCATCAGGTAGTAGGTTGTGGCGTCGGGGTTGGCAATCGAAGCCAGGGTGCTCTTAGCCTTGCTGTAGTCCTTGGTGAGGATCTGAGCCAGAGCGGCGTTGTTGCTCTTGGTGTCACCGAAAGCGCGGACAGCAGCAGCGTTGTCGCCTTTCTTCAGGTAGTAAGTACCGAGGGCACCGCCGAGTTCGTCCACACCGGCAGCCGAGCCGAAGAGCTGGTTGGCGCGGTCGTAGTTCTTGTTGAGGAGTTCAACAAGACCGAGGTTCATCTGGGGTTCGCCGGCCTTGGGGTTCACGCTGGCAGCCTTCTGGAAGCTTGCCTTGGCGGCGGTGTAGTCACCGTTGGTGTACTGCATCATACCCAGGTCGTTCCAGGTGCGGTAGTCGTTGGGGTACTGACGAACGGCTGCATCGTAGATTGCGGTCTTGGCAGCGGGGTCGTTGGTGAGGGTAGCAGCGTAGAGGAGTTCGTCTACGGTGAGTTCGCCGGGGTTAGATGCGGCCAGACGGCTGATTTCTTCGTCGCTCTTGCCGATTACGTCAATCGAAGCAGTGATGCGGCTGTAGCGGAGCTGGGGCAGAATCTGGTCGGCGAGCTGCTCGAATATGCTCGAGAGGTTGCGGATCTCGCGTTCGCGCTGTTCGGGGTCTTTGTACATCAACAGAACAGAGAGGATGAGATCCTTGTCCTGGATGTTGCTCTTGGAAACGAGTTCCTGGAAGCCGGCCCAGTCTTCGGCGGTGAACTGCTTGGTGAGTTCGCCGAATTCGGTGATTTTATCCTTCTTCAGCTGCTTGGTGATGTAATCGTTGGTATTTGATTCACGCTTTTCGGCGAGCTTTTCGTTGAAGTCATAGCTACCGTCGGGCGAAGCATACGACTGAATGTTGAGTTCTTTGATTTCGCGGTTTGCAGCAGCGTTGGCGTCAATTATTTCCTTGCGGAGTTCAGACATTGCGTCGGTGTTGAGCTGGTTGGCGCGGATGTTGGCCTGGTTAATCAGGAACATGATGTCGGCCGCATACTTCTGGTTGATTACGCGCTGGAAAGCGTCGGGAGCCAGAGCGGGGTCAACGCTGGCGGCGTCGGCCAAAGCTGCGGTGGCTACCACACCCTTGGCTACGGTAACGCGGGGCAGAACATACTGCTTGTTGCCCTGGCGTACTTCGAAAGCGAGCTGGAGTTCGCTCTTTGCCATTTCGGGAGTGTACACATACGAAGCGGGGATGGTTACTGTACCGCCATTGTCATACGAAACTACAGGCGAGTTGCCGCGCACGTTTTCTCCCTGGAAGGTATAGGGTACCGATGCAGTTTCTGTACCATTGTATACCAGATACGGAGTTACGGTTACCTCGGCATTCTTTACAAAGAACTTGGCGGGGATACGACCGGTAACGGTAGCGGGAACTTTCTCTCCTACTACTTCGAGAGGATTGGGATTGGTGCTGAAATACTCCGACGAGAACTGTCCGAGTTTCTTGCCGCAGGACGAAAGAGCGAGTGTTGCGCCCAGGGCTGCGATAAAATAGATCTTGCGATTCATATAGCGTTTTTAATTGGTATGTTTTATGCTTGTATGGCTGTGATGAATATACAAGCACAAAGATAGCTATTTTTTGTTGTATTTACCAAATAAAAATGCATAATAACATTTTTTTTCCATCCGCAGGTTCAACTATACCCTCAGACCCCACCCCCGTATGCAAGCGAAGCGAAGCAAAAAACAGCGGTGCAAATGATAATAATTCGGCTGCTACAAGCGGAGCGAAGCAAAAGAAATACCCTCGCCACACCCTTTTTATCC
>CAJTRC010000042.1 GCA_910578365.1 uncultured Muribaculaceae bacterium | reverse complement strand
TTCGGTAATCATGATACAGTATTTATTGTTTAGTACCTCTAAATTACTAAATATCAGTAATATTACCAAGAGAATCGGCAACTTTTTTAAGCTGCCGATTCAACTTTTTTATGGTGTTCCTTATCCCGAACTCGCGTTATACGCTTCCACGAATTCAACATCTTCGGAACCCAGGAAGGCTATAAAAAGCAGCTCGAGGACCTCAAGGCCCTTCTGCCCGGATACGAATACATCGGCGTGGCCCGCGATGATGGCAAGGAAAAGGGCGAACACTCGGCCATATTCTATGATACCGCCATGTTCGACCTGCTCGACCACGGCAACTTCTGGCTCTCCGAGACTCCCGACAAACCCGGCCTGGGCTGGGATGCCGCCTGCGTGCGTATATGCACCTGGGGCAAGTTCCGCCACAAGCAGTCAGGCAAGGTATTCCAGTTCTTCAACCTGCACCTCGACCATGTAGGCGAGCAGGCCAGAGTAGAAAGCATCCTGCTGGTACAGCGCAAGATGAAAGAGTTCGACTCCAACCTGCCCACATTCCTTACCGGTGACTTCAACGTAGACCAGAACCACCACATGTACGAAGTTCTGGCCCGGAGCGAATTCCTTACTGACTCGCGCAGCATATCGCCGCTGGTGTACCAGAACAACGGCACCTTCAACGACTACCATGCCGATGGCTGGTCGGACAGCCGCATCGACCATATATTTGTGTCGGACGGCATAAGCATAGCCAAGTACGGCGTACTCACCGACAGCTACCGTACACCCGACAGCGGCAGCGCCACCGGCTACCGCAGCCGGGTGCCCTCCGACCACTTCCCTGTGATGGTGAAAGTCAGTTTTTAAATTTGAGTGAACCGGCCTTTATGAGGTCGGCATGAGAGATACGGCGTCCGGCCGGCTTCCCTCCGAGCGAAATGGCAACCTTCTGTTTGCTGTCGCCGGGCTGAAGCCGGCTGTCCTTTTCTATTACAAGGCTGTCGGTGCCGTGGTACACGGGGTCGAGGTGTATAGTCACTTTGTCGAACACAGGCAGGGTAAGCGAGTATTCGGGCACACCGGGTATGTCGGGGTAAAAGCCCATCATGGAGAATACCGCCCAAGCCGACATGGTGCCGGTGTCGTCGTTGCCCGGAATGCCGTCAGGGCGGGTGGAGAAGTGCTTGTCGAGCAACAGCGATACCTCACGGTCGGTACGCCATTCTTCGCCCTTGAAGTGGTTGAACAGATAGGGGTAGGCAATGTCGGGCTCGTTGGCGGGGTCGTACAAGCCGGTATCGAATACCATCTGCAGTTTGTCGACGAACTTGCGGTTGCCGCCCATAAGCTTAGCCAGGCCCTTGATGTCGTGCGGCACAAAGAAGGTGTAGTTCCATGCGCTGCCCTCGTGGAAGCCGGGCACAGGCTCGAAATTCTCGCCCTGGCGCGGATTGAAAGGCTCCAGGAAGGTGCCGTCGGCGTTCAGCGGGCGCAGTGTGCCGCTTTGCTTTGAGTAATAGTTGCGGTAGCCCTGTGCGCGTTTGCGCAGCTCGCGGGCAAACTCCTTGTCGCCGCGCTCTTGGGCCAGGTTGGCCAGAGCATTGTCAGCCACATAGTATTCCAGGGCATGGCTCACCGAATTGTCGCCCGAGAGGTCGGCCTGATGAAAGCCCAGGGGCACGTAGCCCTTGGATATATAGGGGTCGATGTCGGGGCGCATGCGGTTGCTGTCGCCGGGAGTGGTGGCCGACTTGGTCATGGCCTCGTAGGCCAGGTCTATGTCGAAGTCGCGCAGCCCTTTCTGCCAGCTGTCGACAATTACCGGTATGGCCGGGTCGCCTTCCATTGTAAAGGTTTCGCGGCCATAGAGTTCCCATTTGGGCAGCCAGCCCCATTCGCGGTACATCTCAACCATGGAATTGAGCATGTCGGACTGTTTCTCGGGGTATACCAGAGTCATCAGCTGGTGTACATTGCGATATGTGTCCCAGAGCGAGAACACGGTATAGCGGTCGCGTTCTGTGGTGCCGTTGAGGTTGCTTTCCATCATCGGGTACATGCCGTCGACGTCCTGGAGTATATTGGGGTGAATCAGGGTGTGGTACAGAGCGGTGTAGAACACCCGTTTCTGCTCTTCGGTACCGCCTTCCACTTCGATACGTCCCAGCTGTGAAGCCCATTCGCTACGTGCTGCGGCCAGTACCGAATCGAAATTTTTGTTCTTTTGCTCGGCATTGAGGTTCTCCAGTGCGTTTTCCTCCGACACGAACGAAACACCTACAGAAACCTCAATCTGCTCGCCGGGCTGCAGGTTGTCGTAGCTGAACCAGTAGCCTATATCGTCGCCGGCAATGTCGCGGCCATATCGTGTGTATATCTTGTATTTGCCGTTGTCCGGAGTCCACTGCGCTTCCACGCCTGACATCGGCGGCTGCATTTTCCAGAAACCTTCAGCCGAGGGCTTGCGGCTTACACGCACTGCAAAGTACAATGGGAATACGGCCTGCGGGTTATAGCAGAATGTGCCCATGAGGCGTGTGCCGCAGATTTCGGTGTCGGATATGCGGTGTATCGAGGCTCCGGTTTCGTTGGTAAGGCCAATACCGAGATTTACCAGAATATTGCCCTGCCCGCCGGGGAAGGTGAAACGCTCTACAGAGCTGCGGCATGTGGCGGTGGCTTCGGCCAGAATATCATATTTGTCGAAGCGTGCCGAGTAGTAGCCGGGCGAGGCGTTTTCGCCTGAGTAAGTAGTGCCGTAGCTGCGATAGTCGACATCGAGCTTTCCGGTGGTGGCCATAGTGACTACAGAGCCCAGTTCGGGGCAGCCTACGCCGCTGAGGTTCACGTGCGAAAAGCCGGTGAGGTAGCTGTTGGTGTAGTCGTAGGGGGTCGACCACCAGCGTGCGTCCTTGTCCCATTTGTTCAGCTTCGAGCCGGTGACGTTGAACGGAGTGGCCGACATGAGTCCGTTGGGCACTATGGCTCCCGGATTGGTGGTGCCGAAGTTGGTGGTGCCTACAAAGGGGTCAACATAGCGTAACAAGGCTGTGTCTGCCGCTGTTGCGGCAGACACAGAGAGGGCGCCGGCCAGACATACGGCGGCGAAACTGAGTTTAATCATGAGTCAGACTGAATGGGTCTTAATAAAGTTTATAATTTCGTCGATGTAGCCGAAGGCCATGCACACGCAGGTGTCGGCGGCGCCGTAGTACACGGCCACACGCTTGCCGTCGTTGAGTGCGGCGCAGGGGAATACCACATTGGGCACATCGCCTGCGAGTTCGTACGGGGCTGCAGGTCCGAGAATATAGTCGCGTGTACGGTAAAGAACCTTGCCGGGGTTGTCGCGGTCGAGAAGGGCGGCGCCCATGGCGTAGCGGTAGCCGTTGCAGGTGCGGATTACACCGTGGTAGAACATAAGCCAGCCTTCGCCGGTGAGGAAGGGTACAGAGCCGGCACCTATCTTCAGGCACTGCCATGCGCTTTCCTCAAAGGGTGTTACTTTCATCACGCAGCGGTGTTCGCCCCAGTACTTCATGTCGGGTGAGTAGCTAATGAAAATGTCGCCGAACGGAGTGTGGCCGTTGTCGCTCGGGCGGCTGAGCATGGCAAAGCGGCCGTCGAACTTCTGCGGCAGCAGCACACCGTTGCGGTTGAAGGGCAGGAAGGCGTTCTCGCACTGGTAGAATGTCTTGAAGTCGAAAGTATAGCCTATGCCTATGGTGGGGCCGTTATAGCCGTTGCACCAGGTAATCCAGTAGCGGTCTTCAATCCAGGTCACACGCGGGTCGTACTTATAGTCCGAGTCAATCATGTCGGTGTTGCCAGGCTTGAACTCGATGGGGGTATCGGATATTTCCCAGTGTATGCCGTCGGGCGAGAAGCCGGCGAAGATATTCATGCGTACAGCCTTGTCGTCGCAGCGGAACACTCCGGCGAAACCGTCGCCGAAAGGTACCACAGCCGAGTTGAAAATCGAATTGGATATTGCAGTCTGGTAGCGGTCGATAATAGGGTTGAGTGTGTAGCGCCACATCACATCGGTGCAGCCTTCGGGGCGTTCTTCCCAGGGAAAATTAGTCATAATTATTCTTTAGTTTTATGTTCTGAACGTTTAAACGAAAAAAATCGCGAATTTGTATATCAGCCTTCGTCGTTTGTGAGGGCTGCTTCCTCGGCTTCAATCATATTGCCCTTGTCGTCGTATCTGAAAGGTACCAGCCGGCACATTATAAATGCCGGTATAGTACACAGCATCACTACTATGAAGAAAGTGAGATAACCAAGCCGGTCGGCAAGCCAGCCGCTCATCATGCCGGGTATCATCACACCCAGGTTCATTATGCCAGAGGCGAAGGCGTAGTGGGCCATCTGGTGTTTGCCGGGCGCCACCTGCTGCATCATAAACAGGGTCAGGCCTACGAAGCCGAAGCCGTAGCCGAAGTATTCGAATATGATGCCGGAGGCTATCAGCCAGCCTTGTTCGGGCTGCTGCCATGCCAGCAGGGCATACACTATAAAGGGTATGTTGAACGCGCATACCAGCGAGAACAGAGCCCGCTTAAGGCCCAGGGCCGAGATGTAGTAGCCTGCCAGCAGCGAGCCTATAACAAAGGCCGCAGCGCCGTATGTGCCGTAATAGATGCCTATCTGCTCGGTGTCGAGCCCCATGCCTCCGGCCTCGCGCGAGGCTTTGAGAAACAGTGGCACAACCTTTACCACAAAGCCCTCGCCAAAGCGGTACAGCAGTATGAAGGCTATGTATATGGCTATATGCTTTTTGGTGAAGAACTGGCGCAGCACGCTCCACAGCTCGGACAGGATTTCCGATGCCGTGCGCCGCGCAGGAGCGGCGGCTTTTTCCGCCCCGGCGTCTTTGGCCGGGGAAGGCAGAATGAATATGTGGTATATGCCCAGCAGTATCATTACCGCGCCGAGTACGAGCATTATCACAAGCCAGGCGTTGCGGTTGGCCGCGAACAGTTCGGCCGCGGTGGCAGTGGCGTTGTCGCCTCCCGGCAGGTAATGCTTTATAAGCCAGCCGGCCAGATACACCAGGCCGCCTGTAGCCACTATCTTGGCAATGTTGTAGAAAGCTCCCTGCCAGCCTATGTAGCGGGCCTGTTGCGAGGGGGTTAGTTCCGACATGTACACGCCGTCGCAGGCAATGTCGTGCGTGGCGCCAGAAAAGGCCACTATGGCAAGGAAGAACACCGCCGGGGCAAAGAAGTCGGCAAAGGTCAGCGTCAGCGCCGTAAGACCGAATGCAGCACCCGTAAGCAGCTGTGTAGTGACGACATAGAACTTCTTGGTGCGGAACAGCTCAAGGAAGGGGCTCCACAGCGGTTTGATAGTCCAGGGCAGAAGTATAAGCGAGGTCCAGAAGGTAATCGACGCATTGTCCACGCCCATGCCCTCGAACATAAGCACCGACACCATGTTGACCACAACAAATGGGAGGCCCATGGCGAAGTACGCCGTGGGCACCCATGCTACAGGAGAAGTTTTGGCGTTTTTCATTTCTTTTTTGAGCTTTGCTCTTTTTCAACACTTTTCAGCAGTTTGCGGCCTGCGGAGGTAGCACGGAGCTCGTTGCTGAACGAGTAGGGCGCGGCTGACTTGTCGACACCGCGTGCGGTATTGGGCTTGCTGTCCATTACAATGTCGATTACGGCTCCGTCCATCAGCTGGTCGCGGGTAAAGAAGTTGCGGTCTAAATCGGCGCCGTTTACCTTCATCGAGCCAATATAGCGTTTGTCGCTGCTGTTGTCCGGGGCGTTTATTACCACGGTCTTGCCGTTCTCCAGGCGAATTGTGGCCTTTTTGAACAGCGGCGATGTGATGGCGTATTCGCCGGTGCCGGGAGCCACGGGATAGAAGCCAAGAGTGGAGAATACATACCAGGCCGAAGTCTGGCCGTTGTCCTCGTCGCCGCAATAGCCGTCGGGACCGTCGGTGTACATGCGGTCGATGACCTCGCGGGTCCGGTACTGGGTTTTCCAGGGTTCGCCCGCCCAGTTGTAGAGGTAAATCATGTGCTGTACGGGCTGGTTGCCGTGGGCGTAGTTGCCCATGTCCATCACCTGCATTTCGCGAATTTCATGTATGGGGAAGCCGTAGTAGCTGTCGTCGAAATGCGGGGGCACCGAGAACACCGAGTCCATCATGGCAGTGAACTCCTTGCGTCCGCCCATGAGGTCAATCAGTCCCTGCGGGTCGTGGAATACGCTCCAGGTGTAGTGCCATGCGTTGCCCTCGGTAAAGGCGTCGCCCCATTTGAGCGGCGAGAACGGCGCCTGGAAGCTGCCGTCTTCGTTGCGTCCGCGCATCAGTTTGGTTTCAGGGTCGAAGAGGTTGCGGTAGTTTAGTGCGCGGCGGGCATATTTCTCCTGCTCTTTCACAGGGCGTCCGAGCGCCTTGGCCAGCTGATATATGGCCCAGTCGTCGTAGGCGTACTCCAGGGTGCGGGCGGCATTCTCGTTGATGCCTACGTTGTAGGGCACATATCCCAGAGTGTTGTAGTACTCGTGGCCCAGACGACCGGTGGAGCGTACCTCGGGGTGTACGTTCTCGGTGCCGTTGACAATGCCATTCCACAGGGTTTCGGTGTCGGCTACCTGAGTGCCGTTGAGATAGGCATCGGCCAGAATCGATGCCGAGTTGTTGCCGACCATGCAATCGCGGTGGCCCGGCGATGCCCATTCGGGGAAGAAGCCGCTCTCGCGGTAGGCGTTGAGCATGCCTTCCTGGATTTCTTTGTTCACCGAGGGGTAAACAAGGTTGAGCAGCGGGAAGAGCGCACGGAAGGTGTCCCACAGACCGGTGTCGGTGTACATGTAGCCGGGCAGAGTCTTGCCGTTGTAGGGGCTGTAGTGAACGGTTTCGCCGGCAGGTGTGATTTCATAGAGTTTGCGGGGGAAGAGTAGCGAGCGGTACAGGGCGCTGTAGAAGGTGCGGTCTTTGTCGATGCCGGCTCCTTCCACGTCGAAGCGTCCCAGGATGTCGTTCCAGCGTTCTTTGCCCATGGCCTTGACCTGCGCGAAGGTCATGTCGCCAAGCTCCTTGAGGTTCTGTACGGCCTGTTCGGGGCTGATGAACGACGATGCCACGCGGGCTGTGATTTTTTCGCCGCGTGTGGTCGGAGCAAAGCGTATGCCGGCCACTGAGCCCTGCGACTCGACCATGGTAAACGGATGGTCGAATTCGATTACAAAGTAGTTGGCGAAGTTGTCGGGCACACCTCCGTGGTTGTTGGTGGCTATGCCGGTCACACGCATTTTATCGGGTTGCACGTCTACGCTGCCATTGTTGTCGAAAGCGTCGATTACCATAAAAGGCGCGTCGGTGGCAGGATAGGTAAACTGTATCATGGCGGCGCGTTCGGTGGGCGCTATTTCGGCAGTTATGTCGTAGTCGGCCAGATACACTTTGTAATAGTACGGCCTGGCCTCCTCCGATTTGTGCGAGAACCACGAGCCGCGTTCCTTGTCGGACAGCACCAGAGTGCCGGTTTCGGGCATCAGCGAGAATGCGCCGTAATCATTTATCCAGGGCGAGGGCTGGTGGGTCTGTTTGAGGCCGCGGATACGATTTTCGGTGTACACGTATTGCCATCCGGAACCGTTCTCACCGGTTTGAGGAGTCCAGAAATTCATGCCCCAGGGCATTGCTATGGCCGGATAGGTGTTGCCGGTGGAGAGTTCGAAAGTAGACTGGGTGCCTACGAGCGGATTTACAAGGTCAGCGGGGTCGCTTACAGCGAAAACGCCTGTCGAAGTGGCCAGGGCCAGGCAGATGGTCAGATATTTTTTCATTATTTTTCGGTATTGCTGAAGGTGTCACAGGCTTTGTCGGTCATTTCGAACAGCAGTTTGCCGCCGTCGATAATGTCCTTGTGGCTGATGAAAGGTGATGTCAGACGTTTGCCGTTGAGGCTTACCGACTTCACATAGGTGTTGGTATCGCTCAGGCCGGTGGCCTCTATGTCGAGAGTCTTGCCGCCCGGCAGATTCACGGTCATGTGGCTGAACAGAGGGCGGCCAAGCGAGTATACCGGGTTGCCGGGAGCCACCTGGTATATGCCCATGGCGTTGAGTATGAGCCATGCCGACATCTGTCCGCAGTCCTCGTTGCCCGACAGACCGTCGGGGTCGTTGTGATACTGCTCGCGGAAGATGCGGCCCACCAGTTCCTGAGTCTTCCAGGGCTGTCCCACATAGTTGTACAGGTGGATTACGTGATGCGAGGGTTCGTTGCCGTGGGCGTACTGGCCTATGAGGCCCGATATGTCGGCCGACACCAGTTCGCCCTCCAGCTCCGACGAAGCGTTGAACAGCGAGTCGAGTTTGCCGGCGAATGCCTCGCGGCCACCCATGAGTTCAACCAGGCCGTCTACGTCGTGAGGTACGAACCATGTCCACTGCCAGGCGGTGCCTTCGCAGTAGTCGTCGTTGCGGTGGTTCGACGAGCGTGGATTGAAGGGCTCGCGCCAGCTGCCGTCGCTCATCTTGCCGCGCATAAAGCGTGTGACCGGGTCGAAGTAGTGCCTGTATGCCTTGCCGTAGGCATCGTATCGGGCCTGTAGGGCGGTATCGCCCACAGCCTCGGCCAGACGGGCTATAGCCCAGTCGTCGTAGGCATATTCAAGAGCTTTGGCCACCGATTCATGGTCTTTGTCGGATGGAATCCAGCCTTGCAGATTCTTGTAGTATTTGGCCTGAGGCATCAGGCAGGCCACTACGGCCGGAGGAGCGGTTATGCCCTCCGGATTATACTCGGCGGCGCGTACGGCGGCGTCAAGGGCTTCTTTGGGGTCGAAGCTGTTCTGGCCCTTGGCCACGGCATCGGCCAGCATGGCGGCGGTGTGGTAGCCAATCATGGTGCCGGTGTAGTTCGACGCCAGCTCCCACATGGGCAGGATGCCGCCTTCGCGGGCCTTGAGCAGCAGCGAGTTCATAAAGGCATCGTTCAGCTCGGGGTCGATTATGGTCAGCAGCGGGTGAAGGGCGCGGAAGGTGTCCCAGGTCGAGAAAATGGTGTATATGGGTTTGTCGGCGCTGCCCTGGCGGGGCTGTCGGTCCATGCCCAGATAGCGGCCGTCGGCATCTGTAAAGAGGTTGGGCGCAATGGCGGTGTGATAGAGGGCTGTGTAGAAAGTGGTGAGGTCGTCGGAGTTCTCACTGTCGGGAACATCGATTCGGGCCAGCCAGTCGTTCCACTTGGCGCGTGCCTGCGTGCGGGTGCCGTCGAAATCGAATCCGGGCATCTCGGCCTCCACGTTTCCGCGGGCACCCTGTTCGTCGACAGCCGATACTGCCACTTTGGCCAGCAGCTGTTCGCCTGCCTTTATTTCGGGGAAACTCAGCAGCGCCTTGCAGCGTTCGTAAGGCTCGCCTTTGGTGTTGGTGACGGTGTCGCTTACAAATTCTATATTAAACGGGCTCGAGAACTTGGCATAGAAATAAATGCCTTGATCGAAGGCCCAGTATTTGGTCATTTTATATCCGGCGATTTCAGTGTCGCTTATGGCATGAATGTCCATGGTGATGTTGCGCTGTCGCTGAATCGAGTAGTCCATGTCGATAATCATGCCGGCCTGGCCCTGCTGCATGTCGTCGGGGAAGGTGAAGCGGTGCAGAGCCACACGGTCCGAGGCGGTCGATTCGGCCAGAATGCCGTAGCGGTCGAGCTTCACCGAGTAGTAGCCGGGCTCGGCAGTTTCGTTGTCGTGCGAGAAGGCCGATGCGTATGGCAGGTTCTGGAGCGTGTCGACCTGATTGTCAATCTGCCTGTCGCCTACGGTGGGCATGATAAGTACGTCGCCGTAGTCGGCGCAGCCGGTGCCGCTGACGTGAGTGTGCGAGAAGCCGTTAATCAGAGTGTCGGCAATATAGTAACCCGAGCATGCGTCCCAGCCGTCGATGCGAGTGTCGGGCGAGGGCTGTATCATGCCGTGCGGTGTCACGGCGCCGGGGAAGGTGTGGCCGTGGCCGCCGGTGCCTATCATGGGGTTCACATACGAGGCATAGTCGCGCACCGATGCCTCGGGCTTATTGCCAGAGCATGCCGCCAGTCCGGTCACCGCCAGAGCAAGCGCTGCTATATGGATAGTATTTTTCATTATGCGATATATGAGGTTTGCTTATTTCCAGGGATTTGTAGGGCTGTCGGTCATTTCCAGTTCGAGAGTGCCGCCGGCCATGATGTCGCTGTGCGAAATTCGAGGCTCGGCGATGGCTTTGCCGTTGAGTTTGGCCGAGCCTATGTAGCGCTTGGAGTCGGAGAGCCCGTTTGCCTTGATAGTGAATGTCTTGCCTCCGGGTACGGCTATTACAGCCTGCTGCAGCATGGGAGCGCCCAGTTCGTATATGCCCGATACAGGGTTTACGGGGTAGAATCCCATGGCGGAGAGTACATACCAAGCCGACATCTGGCCCATGTCCTCGTTGCCGGGCAGGCCTTCTGGGGTGTCGGTATATAGTTCGGTCATGATGCGGCGCAGCCAGTCGGCTCCCTTCCAGGGCGAGGCGGTGTAGTTGTAGAGGTAGGGATTATGGTGCGAGGGTTCGTTGCCGTGTGCGTACTGGCCTATCATGCCGGTGGAGAATATGGGCAGTTCCACCGAGGGGTCGGTCTGATGGCTTACCATGCTGTCGAGTTTGGCCTCGAGAGCGTCCGGACCGCCGAACAGGCGGGTCATTCCTTCGATATCGTGCTGAACCGAGAAGAGGTATTGCCAGGCATTGCTCTCGCAGATTTCCTCGGTGTAGGCATCGGGGTTGAACGGTTCCATAAACGAGCCGTCGCGCATGCGTGGCTGGAAGAAGGCGGTGGCCGGGTTGTAGGTGTTGGCGTAGTTGCCGGCACGCTTTATGAATTCGTTGTAAATGTCGGTCTTGCCCAGATGCTGTGCCAGCATGGCTATGGCGTAGTCGTCGAATGCGTATTCGAGGGTTTTCGACATCTCCCAGTTGTCACCGTCCACCACAGGCACATAGCCCAGGTCGATAAAGTCGCCCAGCTGGCGGTAGGTGCGGTTGCGGGCGGTGGCCACCATAATGTCGAGCGCTTTTTCGGCATCGATGTCGCCCAGTCCTTTTAGTATCGCGTCCACGATAATGGGAGCCGAGTGATAGCCTATCATCATGTCGGTTTCGGCACCCCACATGTTCCATACCGGCAGTCGGCCGTTCTGCAGGCCGAATTCGGTGAGCGAGCGGGCCATGTCGCCGGCGCGTACGGGGTCGATTATGGTATAGAGCGGGTGCGAGGCCCGGTAGGTATCCCATGTGGAGAAGGACGAATAGTTGGTCCAGCCGTCAGCCTTGTGTACCTTGCCGTCGGGGCCCGTATACGAGCCGTCGGTATCGCAGTAGATGGTCGGAGCCAGCATCGAATGGTAGAGGGCGGTATAGAACACCCGCTGCAGCGAGCTGTCGGGAGTGCTTATGCGTATGCGGCCCAGTTCGTCGTTCCACGCACTGTGTGTGGCGGCTTCGGCCTTGTCGAAGTCGATTTCCGGGGCTTCGGCCATAAGATTTGCCATGGCGTTTTCGACCGAGGTGCCCGAAATGGCGGTGGCCACGGTTATCTGTTCGCCTTTGGTGGTGTTGAAAAAGAAAGCGGCATCCTGCGCCTTGGCGTCCGGGCCTATGACCGAATCGTGCAGCTCCACTCCGTCGAAGGGGCGCGAGAAGCGGCTGGCAAACCACACTTTCTGGTTGCGTGCCCAGCCGTCGGAGAAGCGGTATCCGGTCACTGTCACACTGTCGACGATGTTTATTTCAGCCGCAGTGGTGGCGTCCCAGTTCATGGCCTTGCTGAGATTCAGAATCACGGCGGCCTCGCCTCCGGGCATGGTGTAGCGCTGGAGGCCTACGCGCGGTGTGGCGGTGAGTTCGACGTCAATACCATAATCGTCGAGTGTAACTTTGTAGTAGCCGGCGCGGGCGGTTTCGCTGTCGTGGCTGAATTTGCTGTGAATGCCCAGCGGAGCATCGCCAACCTTGATCGGTCGGGTCACCGGCATGAACGAAATATCGTAAAGGTCGCCGGCTCCGGTACCGCTCAGATGGGTATGCGAGAAGCCGGCGATGGTGGAGTCGGGGTAGAAATATCCCGAAATACGGTCCCAGCCGGGCAGACCGTTGTCGGGGCTCAGCTGCACCATGCCGAAAGGCGCCTGTGCACCGGGGTAGGTGTTGCCGGTGAAGTCGGTGCCTATCATGGGGTTGACCAGCGAAGCCGGGTCAAATGCAGAGTCGTCGGCAGCCTGCTGCTTGCTCTGGCACGATATTGCGGCAAGGCTGCATATTGCGGCGGCGGCGCAAAAGGGCAGCAGCCGGATGGGAGCGTATTTGTTCATTGCTGTAAGGTGGAGTGATTCTTTGATGGTTATTCCTCACTCGGCCTGTGCGGCATCGAGCTGAGAGAGAGCGTAAGTATAGGCGCCGATGGATATGGCCTTGGATGCGCCGAGTTTCGAAATGGCAATACCGGTGCGCTTCATGGGGTCGTAGGTTACGGTGCGTTCCGAGCCGTACACTTTCAGCAGGCGGGCATCGCCAAGAGCAAAGCGGCCGAGCTGTTCATCATCGTCCAGGTCGAATACCTCCATCTGCACACGCTTTACCTGCTCGCCGTTGATGGTTTTTACGGTCGAGCGCAGAGCCTGCAGCAGCGACGGCATGAAATGGCGGGCGGCACCGGTGAGTCCGCCGCCTATTACCAGCAGCGAGTCGGTCAGGGTCACGGCTGTAGCCATGGCATCGCCGGCAGCTGCTCCGAAGATGCGGAAACTTTCGCGGGCGGCCTCGGAATTGCCCTCGCGCTTGCCGTCGGCTATGTCGCAGATATCTTTGGGCGTGAGGCCTTGCGGAGCGGCGGGTTCAAGGCGGGCGTACTCGCGTACGATGGCGCGTATGGCCACATAGTCTTCGGCCATAATCGAATTGTCGACCGACGAAGGTATGCAGAAGGTTTCAACGCAGGAGTTGTTGCCCAGGTTCAGACGGCCGTCGATGACTTCGCCTATGCCGAAACCGGTGCCGAAGGTATAGCCCAGCAGGTTGCGGTACACCCGAGAGCCGCCCAGTGCGGCTACCTTGCTGTTGATTTCAGGCATTATGCCGGCAGTTGCCTCACCGAAGGCGAACAGGTCGCCGTCGTTGTTGATAAACACAGGCACACCGAATTTCTCCTCAAGAAACGGGCCCAGAGCCACGCCGTCGCGGAATGCCGGAAAGTTGGGCAGATATCCGCCCACTATGCCCTCCTTGTAGCTGGCCGGGCCGGGGAATGCGAATGAAATGGCCGTGGGCTTTTCTTCGCAAAGATTGAAGATGGTAGTGAATCCATTGACTATCGACTCCATGCAGCGGTCGAGATTGTCGCCGCAGGAGGGGATTGTAACCGGGTCGGCTATAAACTCACAGCCGCGCATGGCCCCGAATACAAGGTTGGTGCCGCCGGCATCGAGGGTGGCTACAATTCTGTCGTCGTGTGTGTACATGATATTATTGATTATGAAGGGGTGTCGCAGTGCTTGCAGACATCAACAGCCTGCAGGCACCGGAACACCCCTCTCTGAATTAACGATTAGAAATCTTTGTTATACCACGAGTTGTCGTACTCAAGCTCTGCGTTCCAGAAAGCCGAGGCGGCCTGGCTCATGTCATACAGGATATAGTTTGTCAGCCAGTAGCCGGGGTTGACGTTGAAGTTGAATATCAGCAACGCTCCGTAGCCATCCTGACGCATGCCTTCAAGCGAGAATCTGTCGGTCCAGCTGGTGTTCGAGGGTATGCACTGCGAGTAGTCCGAGCAGTTCCATGAGCCGGTACCTGCCTGGCTGATTTTCAGACCGGGATAGGTGTCGCAGGGGTTTGAAGTCTGCCAGTAGTCGTTGACCACATAGTCGAAAATCTGTCCGGGTTCCATGCCGTCGACGGCTACAGCGTCGTACAAAGCTTCGTAGCGGTAGCTGATGAGCAGGCGCGAGGGCTGGGCCTTGCGGATTTCGTATGCCATGCGCGAGGCAGCCTCTACCGACGGGGCGGTGAAGCCGGGGATGGTGGTGGAGCCTGCGCCTTCATAGTCGGTATATTCGTCGTCGAGGAAAATACCGTCGAGCTCATAAGCGTCGCAGAGGTTCTTCACTTCGGCGGCGAACTCCTTGGCCAGCTCGGGCTTCAGAGTGGAGATACCCGAGATGTCGTGGTTGCCCAAAATGCCGAGCACTACCTTGATACCGCGGTCCTGCAGGGGCTTGATGTACTTGTCGCGCTGGTCGAGCAGAGCCTGTACGTTCTCGTTGCGGCTTACATATACGCGGCCTGTCTGGGCGTTGTAGTTGATGTTGGCCGAGAACAGTACCACAATGTCGAAGAACTGCTTGCCGCTTTCCTTAAGGGTGAAGCCCATTACGTTCAGCGGGTTGATGTCGTTCACTTCAATAACACTGATAATCTTCATGCCGGGCTTGCCGTCGTAGTACTTCTCGGTTCCGGGGAACTTGGTGCAGTCGCGCACAAGCACCACATACGAAGTGGCACCTCCGGCCAGTGCGGCGTTTTCGGGAGTAAGCTTCAGAGGCACTGCGTAGGTGGTTTCGGGGTCGAGGGCATCGTTGCTGCTGAGCTGCAGCTTGTATGCCGGGCTTGACAGTTCGCCGGCGCTGATGCTGATTTTGCCGCCGTCGGCCAGGCTTACGCTTGCCTGGGGGAAGGCAGCCACATCGCTGCCCGAGCCGGCATTGTAGGCCTCGAGAACCGAGAGGTCATAGCTGAGTGTTACCGAGGCAGTGCCCTCAATGGCCTTCGACGAGCGCAGGTAAAGGTCGAGGCTGTACGAATCCTTGAATTCCACAAAGCCTACATCGCTGCGTCCGTTGCCGTCGGTAAGATATACCACGTTGCCGTCGGGGCTGATGATGCCGCTGTCGTCGGCACCGCCTATATATATGTCGTCCTTGTCGCAGGAGCTGACGGCGGCTACGGCAGCCACGCACAGCAGCGATCTGAATATATTCTTAATCATTGTATTTTATGATATTATGATTCTGAAATGTTATTATTTAGCGGGGAGATATACAGGAATCCATTCAGGAGCCTTCTGGCACTTGAGGTCATAGCCGTTGGCATAGTCGTGGATGGCGTCGCCGGTGCCTTCGTCCATCTTCCAGTAGGCAGCCAGGCCATCCGATTCGGGGCTGACCTCATAGAAGTGGTTGGGGGCCTTGATTTCGTCTTCGCCGAGTATGCGGTTCCATACACGCAGCTCGCTCATGTAGCCCTTGAAGTAGCGGTTTGCGTCATAGGCATAGCCTACGTAGAAGCCGCGGGGGCCGTCGGTGATGTCGCCCGATGCGGTGTTCCAGTTCACAGGCTGGCGGTAGTTGCCGGTTTGTACGCTGCCCTTGAGTACGCCGTCGAAGTATACCTTGCACTCGCCGTTGGTGGTGTCGTAGGTAAGTGTCAGGAAGGTCCACTTGTTGGTGTCGAACGACCATGAGGGGTCGGTGATGTTGCCGTTGGAAGTAGCCAGCTGCAGCTGGTTGGCGGGTATGCCGGCATCGCCAACACGTACCAGGAATCCGCCCTCGATGCCCATGATGGTGGCAAGCATGTTGGGGAAATCAAGCGGGTAAAGCAGGGCTTCAACGGTTATCTGCTCCATGTTGCCCAGTTCGGTGGCCTGTTCGCCACGGGCGAATACGGCATAATTCTCGGTCATGTCGGCGGTTACGGTAACCAGGGCGGCCTCTTTTATTACAAAGTAGAAGGTGTCGTTGCTCAGTGAGGCGAACTCGCTGCGCATGGTCACGGGCAGCACGTAGGTGGTGCTGATGTCGAGATTTTCGAGATTTACGAATTCAACCGCCACCTTGCCGGTAGTGGTGCCGCCGGCAGGTATCACGGCCTCGGCCTGAGGTATATTGTAGTAGTTCTGAGGCAGCATTACATAGTCGGCGCTGTAAATACCGTTGTACACGGCCACCTTGGATTCGTCGGCTACGAACGATACGGTTACATCGCTGTCCATGGCCTTGGCCATTGAAGCCTCGACATATCCTGTAGCAGCAGTAGTGGTTGCCTTCACGTTTATGGTTGTCTCGGTGTCGAGAGTGGGTGCGAAGATGCTGTTGTCGATATTCTCGAAGCTGTCCTGGCAGGCTGTCATCGACAGTGCTGCGAGGATTGCTGCGGGAAGATATGATTTGATTTTCATTTTTCTGATATTATGGAAGGGTTTCACTTGGCAGCCGGGTTCAGAATCTGGATTGCGCCGCGGCATACGGGATAGATGAACTCGTGGTTATAGTAGTCGTCGTAAAGATTGGCCAGACTAATGGCGCTTACAGAGGCTGTACGTGCCCAGCGGGCGGTAATCCAGCTGCTGTACTCGCTGCCCCAGTAACCGAGGTCGGCCTGGGCGGGATCGAGTACCGGCAGCGAAGTCATTACGGCGAACTTGGCGTTGTCGACTCCGGCCACCGAGTTGCGGCGGATTATGTAGTCTATTTCAGACACATTTGTTGCCTGGAGTGATTCCGACAGGAATATAACCGAAGCTGCGTCGAGCAGGCTCTTGTCGGCTACGTTGGCCGGGATACCCTGGAAGTCGAAGCCCTTGTCGAGGTGGCTCGAAGTCCAGCTCTTGAACGGAGCCAGGAAGTCGGCCTGGTCTTTGAGATACTCCTGCTTCTGAGCGTCGGTGAGTGTTGAAATTTCACGGCCTTCGTAGTAGCAGATAATGCGGTCGAAACCGCCGTTGTCGAAGTAGCCCAGCTGCTCGCTCACCTTGCTGTCGCGGTAGGTTTCCCAGGTGGTGGTGGAGCCGAGTTCCTTTTCGAGTTCCCATGCCTTGCGTATTGCGTTATAGCTGATGGTGTATGCGGTCTGCATGCCGGTGTCGCCGCGCTTGGCGTTGATTTCGTCGAGGCAGGCCTGCGAAATGTCGCCGGGGTTGTTCAGCACCAGCACGTCGATGCTGTCGGGCACGGTGGCCACGTGGTCGGCCTGCGACACGAACGAGGCCTTGTTGTCGAAGCAGGCGTAAACCTTTTTGTGGTCGTTCTTGCGGTATTCCTGCAGGTTCTGCAGATACTGGGTATAGGCAGGCGGATTAACCTCTGCAATGCTGCCGAAATGGTTGCCGACCGCTTCGGGGTCAGTCCATTCGTCGCACGAGGCGAGTGATCCGGCAGTTGCCAGAATCATCATTCCGTAAAAAATATGCTTTTTCATTTTTGATGTTTACTGGATAGTTTGAAATAGGTTAATAACGGGCCCACCATACTTTGGTTGCCATGTTGTCGGGGCCGCCAAGCAGGGTGTTCACCGCCTCGGCCACGTTGGCTGCGTTGTTGGTGTATTCTTCCTGTGGATAGGGCATGCGCTGCGGACCGGTTGCGCTGTTTACCACGCCGCCCGAACCGTTGTAGGCTACCGGAATAAGCTGCGGATAGCCGGTACGGCGGTATTCGGCCCAGGCCTCGTTGCCGTTGAAGAACAGGGCAATCCACTTCTGGGTGATGATGCGCTCGAGTTTTTCGGCTGCCGGAGCGTTGTTGTTCCACTTGATGGTGATTGACGACAGCGCGCCGTTATAGGGATTCTTGCCGGTGGGGTCGGCGTAAGCCTGCGGGGTAGAGTGGTCGTCGGCGAGGTATTCACCGGCACCGGTTGCACCCCACTGCTCAAAGCTCAGCTCTATGCCGCGGTTATAGAAGTCCTCGGCCCGGCCACCCATATTGAAGTTGTGGATTGCGGTGCCTTCGGCGCGCAGGAAAGCCACTTCAGAGGCGGTCATCCATATCAGCGGGTCGTTGGGCCCCACGTTCACACCGCTGAAGCTGAAGCCCCATGTGCGGTCGAATTCCTGCCAGCCGCGGCGCAGACCCACATATTCGATATCTTCGAAGGTGGAGGGCATGAAGTAAGCCTCGCGACGGGGGTCGGAGTAGCCGTTCATGTAGCAGATGATGTCGGCTGCGGCGTGTGTGTCGCCGCCGGTGGTACTGCCGTCGTTGTTATAGTTCACGGCGGTATACAGCGGGTTGGTCATCGATGCGAAGTACTTCCATGTAGCGTTGTCGCTGTTATGCTCTATGACTCCTCCGGCTACAGCCTCCTCGGCCATCTTGCGGGCCTTTTCGGGAGCCACAAACGATATACGCATGGCCAGACGCAGCTTCAGCGAGTTGCCGAACAGAATCCATTTGGCGGGGTCGCCGCTGTACACATAGTCGCTGTTGGAGCTCAAGCGGTTGCCGATGTTCTCCTGCAGGGTGGCGGTAGCGTCGGTAAGGTCTTCAAAGAACGAGTCGTACACGGCTTCCTGGCTGTCGTAGGGCACGGCCAGATCGGTCGGGGTGCCGATAGCCGAGTAGGGTATGGGGCCGTAGCAGTCGGTGACACGGCTCATGGCTGCTACCTTTATGATTTTGGCAATTGCCAGAGGCACCGGATTGCCTGTATTCTCCGACTGGGCTTCGATTTGCGAGTAGTTGGCGTAGAGGGTAGGAATGATGCGGTCCGATTTCATGAACACGCGGCTCCAGTCGTTCTTGGGGTTATAGCGTGCGAAGCTTTCGGCGAAGCCCGAGTTGGCGTCGGAATAATATCCGCCCAGAGTACCGCCCAAAAGAGCGTCGGTGAACTGCAGAGTGTTGATGTCGGACGACATCACGCAGCTGGCCACATTGTTCATCTGCGATACCAGGGCATAGTCGTCGGCGGTAAGGTCGCCCGGCTCGTAAGGGTTCGAGTTGATGTTCTCGAAGTCGCCGGTGCAGGCGGTAGCTCCAATGGCCAGCACCGCGATGAATATCTTATTTATAGTTTGTAACATTGTTATGGCAGGTATTAGAAGGAAACGTTGATGTTGAAGCCGAGGTTGCGCTGCGAAGGCATCATGAAGTAGTCGATGCCCTGGTACCAGTTGTCGGTCGAAGCCACAGACTCGGGGTCAAACGGTGCTTTGTTGTAAATCATCCACAGGTTACGTCCTACGAACGATACTTTCACGTCGCATACGTTGCGCAGCCATTTGCGGGGCAGATTGTAGCTCAGGGTTACTTCGCCCAGACGCACGTTGGTGGCGTCGTAGAGGTAGTACTGCGGTACAGCTGTACCGCCGGCGATGATGGAGTACCACATCTGCGGGTTCACCTGGTCGCCGTTGTTGAGGGTTATGAAGCCGTGGTCGCGGGCTGCTGCCGAATTTTCGCTCACACCGTAGTAGTCGAGTACGGCCTGGGTGCGCGAGAATACCTTGCCGCCGAGGCGGGCGTTAATCATGAAGCTAAGGCCGATGTTCTTGTACGAGAACGAGTTGTTCCAGGCGATATTGCCCTTCGACATTACGCTGCCCAGCTTTATGTAGTCTTCCTTATCCTGAATCTGAGCGGTCGACACGCGCTGGTCGGCATCAACGAAGATAGCGCCGTTGGAGTCGCGTACCAGGTCGATGGTCGAGTAGATGTCGCCCATGGTGCCGCCCTTCTTCAGCAGGAAGCGGGTAGAACCCAGGCCGCCCATGTCGAGGATGTCCATCGAGAAGGTTTCGCCGGTAACGGGGTTGATGGCGTTGTCGGCAAGCTCGGTGATTTTGTTGCGGTTGAAGCTGTAGGTCAGACCGGTGTTCCAGCTGAAATCACCCCAGGTATGGCCGTAATTGAGCGCGAATTCCATGCCCCAGTTGCGTACCGAACCGGTCTGGATGAATATCTTCGAGTACTGGTTCACGGGCAGTTCGGGGTTGAAGGTCTGGTTTTGTGTATCGGCGCTATAGTAAGTGGCGTCGAAGGTGATGTCGTTGAGTATGCGGAAGTTCATACCTATTTCGAACGAGTTTGTACGTTCGGGCTTAAGGTCGTACATGGGGTACTGGGTGAGCACGCTCCACGACTGGGTGTCCTCGTTCCACTGGTAGCGCGGGTTGGCGATATAGCGGTTGAAAGCCGAACCTACCGATGCGTAGCTGGCGCGCAGTTTCCACAGGTTGAGGATGTGCGAAGCCTGGGGCAGGTAGTTGTTGAGCAGTACCGACAGACCTACCGACGGATAGAAGAAGCTGCTGTTATGGCTGTTGGGGCCTGCCAGCTGCGAAGGCCAGTCGTTACGGCCGGTGAGAGTGAGGTAGTAGGTGTTCTTGAAACCGATGTCGGCCGATGCGTACAGCGACTGGGTCTGCTCGCGCCATCCGGTCTGCATTACAGTCAGGTGCGGAGTCGACAGGTTCTGCACGGCAAAGAAGTTGGCCAGACCTGCGGGCACACCTGCGAATTTGTCGGTGCCGTCGGCGATGGGGCCTCTTGTGGCGTCGGAGTCATAGCGCATGTCCGAAATCGAGCCGCCGAAGTTGGCCTGTACGCTCCAGTCGTCGCCGAACGACTTGTTGAAGCTCAGCAGGAAGTCGGCGAAAATCTGCTTTTCGTTGCTCTTGGTTATGCCGTAGCTGCCTCGGTTGGAGCCGTCGGTGAGCTGGGTGTTGGTAGTGGCATAGTTTTTCTGGGTGTAGGTGTTGTACGAGTTGTCGATGCGCACACGGCCGGTAAGGGTCAGGCAGTCGAGCAGCTTGTAGCTCAGGTTGGCACCCATCATATAGCGGTCCTTGCTGTTCTCGTTGAGGTTGCGGTAGTTTATCCAGTAAGGGTTCTGCACGGTCATGCCGTAGTCGCCGGGGCCCCAGTTCTGAACGTAGATTTTACGGTTCGAGTCGTAGCGCTCGTAGGCACGGACGTCGTCCCACGAATTGCCGCGCGGATAAAGCAGCGCGCCTACCAGAGGGTTGCCGTAGGTACCCTGATTGACCATGTTGCGGTCGGTCTGGTGGATATAGCTGGCATTGAGGTCCAGGGTCATACGGTCGTTCAGAAACGAAGTGGTGTTGCGGATATTGAAGTTATAACGGTTATAACGGTTGTTGGGGGTAATGCCCAGCGAGTTTACCGCAGCAGCCGAAGCGTATGTCTGGTTCTTGTCGTTGCCGGTCGAGAAGGTTACCGACTGGGTCGACACGAAGCCGGTCTGGAAGTAGTCGTTCGAGGGCTGATAGTTATAATTGTTGAACGGCGACAGCGGAGCGCCCCACGACATATTGCTGGTGGGCATGTAAACGCCGTTGCTGCCTGTGCCGTAGCGGCTCTGCAGACGGTGGTTGACCAGTGCGCGGTCCCACTGCAGGCTTGAGTTCACAGTCACTTTGGTTTTGCCGGCCTGGCCTTTCTTGGTGGTGATTACGATAGCGCCGTTGGCTGCTTCCGAACCGTAAAGCGCCGCAGCGGCCGCACCGGTCAGCACCGACATCGACTCGATGTCCTCGGGGTTGATGTCGGCGATAGGTTCGGTGGTACCCTGCGAGTAGAACTCGGTAGAGCCGCTGTTGTTGGCTGAGCGCATGGGCATGCCGTCCACTACATAGAGGGCATTCGACGACTGCATGATTGACTTGGTACCACGCATCACTACCTTAGATATACCGCCTACACCCGACGACGAGGCATTGATGTTCACACCGGCCACCTTACCTGCGAGGCCGTTGATGAAGTTGGCGTCCTTGTTTTCCGAAAGAGCGTCGCCTTTGAGCTGCTGTACGTTGTACGACAGCGATTTCTGTTCGCGCTTGATGCCGAGGGCGGTTACTACAACCTCGTCGAGCATCTGCGAGTCGGGAGCCATGGCGAAATCGACTGTGGCACGGCCGTCGACCGGTATGTCGAGGGTCTTGTAGCCTACATACGAACACTCCAGCACCGGATTGGCTTCGGAGGTTTCAAGAGTGTAGTTGCCGTCGAAGTCGGTGGTCACACCGATGTTTGTACCTTTGATTTTTACGGCTGCGCCAATCAGAGGGTCGCCGTATTCATCGAGAATCACGCCGGAAATCTTGTGGGGTTTGCCTGTACTCCTTGTAGCATTGCTTCCTTTCGAGCCGGATGCATCCTCTTTCTTGATGTACACCACGTTGTCTTTTACGACATAAGAGATTCCGGTGCCGCTGAAAAGAGTTTTGAGAGCCTGGTCCACATCTTCGTCCTTGATGTTCACGACTCTTGCCTTCATTTTGGCAATGTCGTCGTCGTAGAAGAATTTGTAGTTCGACTGAGCTTGGATTTGATTAAAAACTTCGCCCAGTTTGGTTTCCGCACCGGTAGTGAGCGTAATACCGGCATTTGCCATAAGTGACATGGCAAGAAGCAGACCGCCGACAAGCGGGCGCGGTTTTAGCTTTAAGGTTTTTAAAAACATGATTATAAATGAGGTTTGTGAATATGTCCGAGAATATGGTCACAATACTGGATAAACACCCGAGTGGGGCGTTCTACGTAATGCAGTATGATTTTTTTTGAAATTTGTTGCAGGTATTTCGCAGAGCTGTTTGGTAGCAGGCTTTAAGAGGGTGTTTAATAATAAATATTAAACACCCTCTTAAATGGTTGGCATCAACAGCTTACGCTATCTGATGTGTCATGTTTTTAGCGTGAGTATATTATTGTCTTGCCATCTTTTTGTACAAATCGGAGGGGAATTGTATGGCCAAGGTGGCTAAGTGTCGATTCAAGGTTATCGCTATATACGGTAGTGCCGGAATAGGTACTGCTCAGGTCGGCATTACGGTCAAGAATTATGACCGAACCATAGAGCTGGTGCAGTATGTCGGCAATGTCTTTCAGGTTGGCGTTTTCAAAGGGAATCATGCCGTTGTGCCATGTGGCGTCGATTGCTGTGTTGGCATCGTGTACGGTCAGTCGTCCGTTTTCTGTCGAATAGCTGGCTTTCTGACCCGGCTCAAGGATTACGCATTGCCTTTTGTCGGAGGTGCGGACTTCGACCGAGCCTTCGATAAGGCTTACGCAGTCAGGTAAGGAATCGCGGCTTATAAAATTGAAATGGGTGCCCAGTACCGTTACGTCGAGGTGCTTGCCGGCCACGCTGAACGGGCGGTCATGGTCGTGGCTCACCTCAAAGTAACCTTCGCCTTCGAGTTCTACCCTGCGGCTGTTATTGGCGAATACGCGCGGATATCCCAGACGCGAGTCTTTGTTCAGGTAAACTACGGTGCTGTCCGGCAGAACAACCGACATGCTCTTGTCGGCAGCTGCCACATAAACCATTTCGATTTCGGCAGATTGAAGAAGGAAAATTCCGGCGCACACAGCCACGGCCAGAACGGCGGCTATGCCGGTGAGGCGATGTATCAGCCGCTTGCGGCGCTGCTGCTTTTCCAGGGCGCGGCCCATTGCTATGCGGCGGTTGAGTCCGCTTTCGATTCGGCGGCGGGCATTGTCGTCGCTGTGCAGTTCCGAGGCTTTGTCGGCCAGCAGCTCGGTGCCGAACAGCTCGTCGGCGTTGGCATCGGACTCGTCGAGCCACTGCTTCACCGCCGCCAGCTCTGCATCGCTGCAGCTGTTGTTAAGAAACCGGGTTATTATGTCGTCTGATATCTTTCCCATATTGTTCTATCTTAAGAAACACCTTACTCCAATTAACTACTTAGTGAATAAGTAAAAAATGAGTAATACCGGAACAAGATATCCGAGTTTGTCGCGCATAATGTGGAGAGCCTTGTAAATATGGGCCTCGACCGTACGCACCGACAGGCCGAGGGCATCGGCAATCTCCTTGCTCTTGAGCCCGCTGAT
>CAJTRC010000041.1 GCA_910578365.1 uncultured Muribaculaceae bacterium | reverse complement strand
TGCATACGAAGAGTTCTTTGAAGGTTACGCAACGCGCAGAAGGATAATGCAGTAGATAACTAACTAAATCGTAACCTATTACTATCAAGAGCAATTAACCTACGCTCATTTCCAATAAATTACACTCTTTTCGTAACTTCATATGGCAAAGTTACGAAAAATTCACGAAAAAAAGCGTATCGCCCCGGGTAGGGACGATACGCCGTTATGAAAACATATGCAGGATAACACTATACGTGTAGCAGCTTGTTTACACGTTGCTGTACAGCCGCATAATGGCTGCCGAGAGCGGCTTTGCGCTGAGCGCCGTTGCCGAAGTCGCCATGAATCACGCGGCGGGCTTCGGCGTCGATTGTAGCTGCGCTGACATCTGTCGAGGCTGCTGCGGCTGCATTGCCGACAGCGCCGCTAACCTTAGCCTTGGCGTTCGATACAGCGCCTGCAGCGGCATCGGATACACCTTCCTGTACTGTGCCCACAGTTTCCTCGATAACTGCTACACCGGAGCTTGCAGCGTTAGAAACCTTGTCGAGCCCGTTGGAAACAGTAGTCTTTGCCGTAGCCAGGGCATCGCCGGTTTTGGTTCCGGTAAGTTCCGGAATCATAAGCACACAGATGGCAGCGCCCAAAACAAGGGCTATTGCCACAGCAATCCACATCCAGCCGCGTTTGCCGGCGGCCTTTCTGGAATCGTCAATCAGTTGATCGGCGGCTTCATATTCGGGCATGTCATCGTATACCTCGCTGTGGTCGGATATCTGTTCCTGTGGAGGCCCCTGTTCGATACGTCCCTGAACCTCGTCGGCTGCCTTGCGGGCATTGCGTTTCATTTCATCGTTTGTCATAAGGAGAGAGTTTTAAATAGTTGAATATGTAATAAAAACAACATGCGGCAACGCAAGGTTTTTATATAATATGTTAAAAGAAATGTGGCAGTTGCACGGGTCAGGCTTAATTTTTAACTTTGTAAAAATTTACAAAAATAATTATGCAGAAAAAACAACGCACTGCCATAGCCCGTATTTTTGCCGATCTTATAAAGGCCGACCGAATTATTGATTCCGACGAAATGGACTGCTGGCAGCGCATCTGTGCCAAGTATGCGATTGACAGCGACATCAAGAGCGATGCCCTGAGCATGTCCTTCGCCGAAGCCTTGCACATAGTATGCAGCGGCGGTGCAAACGGACCCGGCGGGGAACTGCTGGCCGACTGCCGGGCTATGACCGTGAGCGACGGATTCTGCGCACACTCCGAGGCTCTGGTTATGATTACTCTTATGCTGACCCTTGAGCCCGGAGGCTTCAATGCTGACGTGATATCGATACCGCGTGCAAACTTCAATATCGACATTGCCACGGCCCTGTATATCGAAAGCGACTTCGACCCCGACACCAACCGGGCAATAGCGCAAAGCTACCGTACCATATTCAAAGAACTGCAGCTGGCAGGATTCCACTTTGTGTACCTGCCCAATATAATAGAGCATTACCGTCGTACACAATCCGAACTTTTCAGAAGCTTATTGTCGTTTTTAGCTCCCGCCGTAAGTGCCGACGGTATCGACAATATATACAGATCACTCACCCGCATGACCACGGCAGGCTTCTGCAAAGACATATTGTGCAACAAATGCGGCATCAGCGACCTGCGGCGCACCTATCCGGCACTGCTTATAAAAATAGGCAACAGCTATGTGGGCGAAGACGAGTACGCCAACTATCTGCGCCTCGAAGTCGACTCCGACGTGGTGGCCGATGTGCAGCGCTTTGTCGACCTTTTCAGACGCATGCTCAGCAGCGATGTTCTGGTGGTGAATGCCTCGGAGGAAAAAAACGGACAGTTTCACTTTCACGGCTTCTACAAACAGCTGCTCGACATATTTCTGGTACGGCGCAATATCCGCAGTACGGTGGTTATCGACCCTTATAAGGAGGAGATACTGTTTCCGGAACTCGACACCCGGGCCGCCGGCCTGCACCGGCGCGAGAAAGCCCTCTACACCCTTATGCTGTGTCAAGGCGCCGAGGGTGTGAACTTCAGCCAGCCGCGGACTGCCAGACAGCTCGAGCGCTACAACCGCCGTGAAGCCCTGGTGTGCCGCCGATACAATCTGGTGTACGGCCTGTTCGGCGGCGACGAAGGAGCAGCCCCCGACCTGAGCCAGGGCAACATCCGCGGGCCAATATTCAGCATACTCAAAAAACGGATAGCGGCAGTGCAGGGACTGTATAATCCGGCCGATTACAATCTGAGCAAAAACCACACCGGAGCCTTTGTGGTAAACTTAGAGCCTGAACTGGTGTTTATTAAAGAAAACGGTCCGCAGCCGGTACCGCTGGCCGAGTCGGAACTGTTCAGACGCCTCAGCCGTATCTGAGCGGACTGAAATGTTTCAGTCGGCCTTAAGCCGTTTTTGGCTCCGGAGCCTGAAAAAAACTGAAATTTTGCGTATGGTGTCGATAATGCGTAGCTTTGCGCGTTATTTTACATCATAGACAATACACTCGTTATTAGCCATGTCACAGACTAAACACTACACCGGCCTGACAGACGCGCAGGTTGAAGACAGCCGCAACCGCAACGGCGCCAATGTACTGACACCCCCCCGGAAGCAGTCGCTGTTCTCTCGTTTCCTTGAGAAGTTCAAAGACCCTCTGATAATAATTCTGCTCGTAGCCGGAGTGCTGTCGGTAGGTATATCGTGCTACGAATATTACGGCCTCGGCCACGACGCGGGAGTATTCTTCGAACCGGCCGGCATATTCATGGCCATACTGCTGGCTACCGGTCTGGCTTTTGTGTTCGAACTCAAGGCCGACCGCGAGTTCGAGCTGCTCAACCGTGTCAACGACGACGAACCGGTACAGGTGATTCGCAACGGCCATCCGGCTCAGGTACCCCGTAAAGACGTGGTGGTTGGCGATGTGGTGATAATCAACACCGGCAATGAAATACCTGCCGACGGAAGGCTGCTTGAAGCCGTATCGCTTAATATCGACGAGTCGACACTCACCGGCGAACCGGTATGCCACAAGACCACCGACCCCGGTCAGTTCGACCCCGAGGCTACTTTCCCCTCCGACCATGCCATGCGAGGCACCAAAGTGATGGAAGGCCACGGCCTGATGGAGGTCACGGCAGTAGGCGACCATACCGAGAACGGCAAAGTATTCACGGCCGCCCAGATTGACAACAGCGTGAAAACACCGCTTAACGAGCAGCTCGACGGCCTCGGACGCCTCATCACCCGCATATCGTACGGCGTGGCCGCAGTGATAATACTGGGCCGTATGGCTATGTATCTGCTCAATACGCCGGATTTCGAGTGGATGTCGTTTCTGGCCTTTATGCTCCAGACACTGATGGTGGCCGTGGCGCTGGTGGTGGTATCAGTACCTGAGGGACTCCCTATGGCCGTAACACTGTCGCTGGCTTACTCCATGCGACGTATGCTGCGCACAAACAATCTGGTGCGTAAAATGCACGCCTGCGAAACTATGGGTGCCACAACCGTAATCTGTACCGACAAGACCGGTACACTTACTCAGAACCGTATGCAGGTATACAAAGCCGACTTCTTCGGAGAACCCTCCGACAGCGTACTTTACGAGGGCATAGCTGCGAACTCGACAGCGCAGCTCGACCTTGCCGGCCCTCGACCGCAGGTGCTGGGAAATCCCACCGAGGGTGCCCTGCTGCTGTGGCTGTGCGAGCGTGGAGCCGACTATCAGAAACTGCGTGAGAACGCCGTCACCATTGAGGAACTGCCCTTTACAACCGAACGCAAGTATATGGCCACGGTTGTGAAATCGGCCACCGGCAAGACTCTGATGTATGTGAAGGGCGCCCCCGAAATAGTGTTCGGCATGTGTGCCGACTCTGCCGGTGTAACCAAAAAAGAAATCGACGCCCGGCTGCTCGAATACCAGAACCAGGCCATGCGCACCCTGGGCTTTGCCTACTGCGAACTCAAGCCCGGTGACCCTACGATAGCCGATGGCCGTGTGGTAGCCGATAAGCTCACATTCCTGGGCATTGTGGCAATAAGCGACCCTGTAAGAGCCGATGTGCCTGCGGCAGTACACGAAGTACTCGACGCAGGAATAAACGTGAAGATAGTAACCGGCGATACCCCGGGTACGGCTAAGGAAATTGGCCGTCAGATAGGCTTGTGGAACGATGCCGTAGACGGAGCCGACAATATAATTACCGGACCCGAATTCGACGCTCTCAGCGACGGGCAGCTCCGGCAGCGTGTCGGGGAACTCAAGATAATAGCCCGGGCACGCCCCCTTGACAAAAAGCGCCTTGTAGAAGCACTGCAGGCCGACAACGAGGTTGTGGCTGTGACCGGCGACGGCACCAACGACGCACCCGCACTCAAAGCAGCCCAGGTAGGACTGTCGATGGGCGACGGAACCTCGGTGGCTAAAGAAGCCAGCGACATAACCATAGTCGACAACTCATTCTCATCAATAGGCCAGGCCGTGATGTGGGGCCGCTCGCTGTATCAGAACATACAGCGCTTTATCCTATTCCAGATGACGGTAAATGTGGTTGCATGCCTGATAGTGATGGCCGGAGCCTTCATGGGGCTGCAATCGCCGCTGACAGTAACTCAGATGCTGTGGGTGAACCTGATTATGGACACATTCGCGGCCATGGCTCTGGCATCGCTGCCACCGTCGCGCTCGGTGATGAAAGACAAGCCCCGCAGCCGTAGTGCATTTATCGTCAGCAGGCCCATGTGGAAATCGATAGTAGGTGTAGGCGGCCTGTTCTTTGTGTTCCTGTTATGTCTGCTGTATTATCTGGAGCATGCCGACATCAGCACTCTCAGCCTTATAGGCCGCGTGCCGCTCGGGCCCGCCGACGGCCTCAGCCCCTACGAATTGTCGCTGTTCTTCACCGTATTCGTATTCCTTCAGTTCTGGAACATGTTCAACGCCCGCGCTTTCGCCACAGGTCGCAGCGCCTTCCACTTCAAAGGAGCGGGTGGCTTTGTGCTCATAGCCCTGGCCATACTCGTGGGCCAGATACTGATAGTAACGGTTGGCGGTCCGTTCTTCAGCGTTACACCGCTTAAAATTACCGACTGGCTGATAATCATCGCCGGCACATCGCCGGTACTGTTAATAGGCGAACTTATACGCCTGTGCAGCAAAAAATAGTCTGCAACATTTCAACACAGCCGCGGCGCGTATGCACAGCCGCGGCTGAAATATTTTGGAAATTCGCCGGCCTTCCCTCGCCCTTCGTATCTTTGTGGTATAAGGATAAGACCTTTAACCCTTATACACTATATATACCTATCCGGAGAGGGCGGGCGCAAAAGCCGGCCCTCTCTAATGCAAAAGAAAAACGATAAACTGTAAACTATAAAATCATTATGTACAACAACGGAAACAACCTGAATGTAGAGCCCGCCAAAGTAGCAAAAGGAATAGTGTGGGCAGTAGCCGGCATAGTGCTGGTAATAGTGTCGATGGCCTTCATACGGCCTTGGTACAACGTATGGTCGCAGGAAATGGAAGGCAAAGCCGAATTTGCCAAAGCCGAGCAGAACCGTAAAATAAAAATCGAAGAAGCAAAAGCCAACCTCGAGGCCGAGAAACTCAACGCACAGGCCGAAGTCGAAAGGGCAAAAGGAGCAGCCGAGGCAATCCGAATCGAGAACGGCAGCATCACCCCCACCTATATACAATACCTGTGGGTGCGCCAGCAGTCGGACCTCAGCGACAAAACCGTAATCTATGTGCCCACCGAAACCAATTTGCCCATACTCGAGTCGACACGTCCGCTGAAAATGCCCGAATAATCAGTGTCGGGCAAACTTGCCGGCAAGTTTCAGCAGCTTCGATTGCACGGCTCCGTCTTCGGCGGAGAAGGTATTGCTGTAAGCCTTGAACTTCTCAAGCTTGGCACGCGAAATCTTCTCCACGAAGAAGCTGCTGTCTTCGATACGGTTCAAAAACAGCTGACTCATGAACAGCTTGGCCTCCTTGCGGCTCTCGACTTTAATCATAGCTATTATTGAACTGCTTTGGCGCGGCTTGTTCTGATTAAATTTCACCCAATAGCCGTTTTCTTTTTGAACAATATAGCAGAAGCCGGCGCTCTGCTGCCTGTCGTATGCCTCCTTCTCCACCTTAAAGCGGTCCATTACGGCCGGATAATACTCGTCGAGCGATGCCGCCGCCGAAGTATCAGCCTTAAACAGCAGAGAGTTGAGCGACGACAGCGACAACTCTATATCATAATCCGAGGCATGCAGCCTCGACTCGTCGGTATCAATGCCAAGTTCCTGAGCCACACTATGGTTGCTCACTCCCTTATGGTAGTCGAAACCGTGCGACAGACCGTGTAAGACCCAGAACCAGTCTTTTACCTCAATCACCTTTTTGTCGGCCGGAATAACCACACCCTCGGCAGATAGCCGGCGAAAATCATTTTCCAGTGCAAAACCGGTAATATAGTCAGCATTATCTATAATACACTGAATCTCCTTGACACAATTGCAGAAGCGAGGCGCGTCGGCCACCATAGCCGGAGTGATACCATGCGGGATGGTGCCCCAGTCGGAAATCCTGTCAGGTTTGAATCGTTTATTATAAATAAGTTGTCCGCGGGCATCGGAGATTGAAAGTTCGAGCATATATCTGCCGTCGGCGAATTCGGCATCAAGGCATATCAGTTTCGAGGCCTCGATATTGGCCAGAAAAGGGTGAAGTTCGGTCATGTCGCAATGTTGAATTTTGCTGCAAAATTACAAATAATTTTGCATTCGGGCAAACGCGGGCCTTTCACACTTGCTTGTTGACTCTACAATGATTTATACGGGCTAAAGGCACGTGGATATGTTTTTTTAATGACATATGGGGAAGTGGATAAGCTTTACCTGCCTCTTTGAATCCTTTTGAGAGATAGTACTTGAATGCCCCGGTGTTGCTTCTTCGCTTTGCCCGCAGAACGGCGACAGCCCGTACTTAGTAATTTTACCAAGCCGGGCTGTCGCCGTTCTCCGGGTGAGGAGCGAAAGAGCTTACATCAGATAGTCTTGCCTGCTATGATTACTGATTCAATCCAGGGGGTAGTGTACTGATATGGAATCTGTGCCAGCGACTGCAGTGGACGGGTTAAAATCAGATTGGCCTTTTGTCCTGCGGCAATGCTGCCGTGGCTGTGGCTCATGCCCATGGCTGCGGCGCCGTTGATGGTAACGGCGTTGAGGGCCTCCTCGGGGGTGAGTTTCATTTTTATGCAGCCCAGAGCCCATACCATGCGCATGTCGCCCGAGGGCGACGAGCCGGGGTTGTAGTCCGATGCCAGCGCCACGGTTGCGCCGGCGTCCACAGCTTTGCGTGCGGGGCCGTAAGGCATGCCCAGGAAGAAGCTGGCGCCGGGCAGCATGGTGGCCACGGTATCGCTGCCGGCAAGAAGCGATATTTCTTCGTCGCCGATGCGTTCGAGATGGTCGACCGACAGTGCGCCGTGTTTTACGCCAATCTGCACGCCTCCGCTGAAATCCAATTCGTTGGCATGGATTTTCGGACGCATGCCGTAGCGGGCAGCGGACTCCATGATGCGTTCGGTTTCGTCGGTGGTGAAGAAGCCGCGGTCGCAGAACACATCGACGAATTCGGCCAGACCCTCGGCAGCGACTGCGGGCAGCATGTCGGCGATGATATGGTCGACATATTCGCCCTGACGGCCTGCGTAGGCGCGGCCCACAGCGTGAGCGCCAAGGAATGTGGCGCGTACGGTCAGCGGCAGAGTTTCGGCTATGCGCGCAATCACACGCAGCATTTTTAGTTCGTCGGGCAGAGTGAGGCCGTAGCCACTTTTGATTTCGAGGCAGCCGGTGCCTTTGAGCATCACTTCGCGGGCCCGCTCGAGGCTTTGGGCGAACAGGTCGTCCTCAGACGTTTCATGCAGGCGGTCGGCGCTGTTGAGTATGCCTCCGCCGTTGGCTGCAATCTGTTCGTAGCTGAGGCCGTGAATTTTATCTACAAATTCACCGTGGCGGCTGCCGGCATACACTATGTGGCTGTGGCTGTCGCAGAATGCAGGCAGTACCATGCCGCCGCAGGCGTTGATACATTCCTCGCCTTCAGCGGCCACGGTCAGCGAGTCCATGGTGCCGTAGGAGTGGATGGTGCCGTCGGGCGCTATGCGTAGCCATGCATCAGCTATACATTCGAGCCGGGCCATGTCCGAACCCCGGCGGCGAAGAATGCCGCCGGGATTCAGTCCGGCAAGGAGCGATATGTTTTTAATCAGCATGGTTGCGGATGAAGTTGATTGATTTGTCGATGAGGGTGTACATTACGGTGTCGTTGTCGACAAAAGGCACTTCCTTGCGGAATTCCGCAACCCACGCTTCGAGTTCGGGCGAGGTG
Source organism: uncultured Muribaculaceae bacterium (assembly GCA_910578365.1). Taxonomy (GTDB): domain Bacteria; phylum Bacteroidota; class Bacteroidia; order Bacteroidales; family Muribaculaceae; genus CAG-873. Next base: position 15,305 of record CAJTRC010000041.1, on the reverse strand, counting down.
TGCAGGGGGCGGCGCAGGTCGAGAGCCTGGGCGGCATTAAACAGCTCTATGGCCAGAACGCGCTCGGTGTTGTCGGCCACGCGCACAAGTTTGGTTGCCGAGTTGGCACCCATCGACACGTGATCTTCCTGACCCTGCGACGACGGAATGGAGTCGCAGCTGGTAGGCCAGCAGAGGCCCTTCGACTGGTTTACGATCGATGCAGCGGCGTACTGCGGAATCATGAAGCCGCTGTTAAGACCCGGGCGTGCCACAAGGAACGAGGGCAGGCCGCGCGAACCGCTGATAAGGCGGTAGATACGGCGCTCGGATATGCTCGACAGCTCGCTTATGGCCAGGCAAAGGAAGTCCATGGGCAGAGCTATGGGCTCGCCGTGGAAGTTGCCTGCCGACACTATGATGTCTTCGTCGGGGAAGATGGTGGGGTTGTCGGTGGGCGAGTTGATTTCGATTTCGATTACCTTGGTTACGTATGCCAGGGTGTCTTTGAATGCTCCGTGTACCTGCGGCATGCATCGGAACGAGTAGGGGTCCTGTACGGCCTTTTGTGGACGGTTGATCATTTCGCTGCCCTGCAGGTGGCTGCGTACGGCGCGTGCGGTCTGCAGCTGTCCCGGATGGGGTCGTACGGCATTGACTTCGTCGCCGAACGGGTCGATTCGGCCATCGAATACATCGAGGCTGAGGGCACCGATTTTGTCGGCCAGTTTGCTCAGGCGGCGAGCTTTCAGAATGGCGAATACGGCGTGCGAGCTCATAAACTGGGTGCCGTTGAGCAGAGCCAGACCTTCTTTCGAGGTGAGTTCGAGCGGTTCGAGATTACACTCCTTGAGGACTTCGGCAGCCTGACGGCGCTGACCTTTGTACAGCACTTCGCCAAGTCCGAGCAGCGGCAGGCACAGGTTGGCAAGGGGCGAGAGGTCGCCGCTGGCGCCGAGTGAGCCCAGACTATACACCACGGGCAGAATGTCCATGTTGAAAAAGTCGACGAGGCGCTGCACTGTAGCCACGCATACGCCCGAGTTGCCGAAACTGAGCGACATAACCTTGGTCAGCAGCATTATGCGTACAATCTCGGGGGCAATGGTGTCGCCGCAGCCGCACGCATGCGACATCACCAGGTTCTTCTGTAGGGTCGAGAGGTCCTGTTCGCCGATGGATATATTGCAGAGCGAGCCGAAGCCGGTGGTGATGCCGTAAATCGGGTGGTCGCACTTTTTGATTTTGTCGTCGAGATATTTGCGGCAGCGTTCGATGCGCTCGATAGCCTCGGCGCTGAGCTCAATCTTTTCGTGGTTGGCGAGAATCTCGCCTATTCGCTCTATTGATAGATGCGATGATGATATATGATGCATGGTTTTTGGTGTTTAGGGATTAACGTTAATCATTAAACGACAGGCCGTTAATAATTTCGTCGTCAGCGATATTGGGCAGTGTGACCTTGAGGCCCGGAGTGCGCTCCATTTCGCGTCGAATGGCCGAGAGAGCGCCTTCGTTGCGCGCCCAGCCGCGGCGGGCAATGCCGTTGTTGACATCCCAAAGCAGCATGCGGCGTATGCGCGCGGCTGCCTCGGACGAACCGTCGATTACCATGCCGAAACCGCCGTTGATTACTTCGCCCCAGCCTACACCGCCGCCGTTGTGCAGCGATACCCATGTGGCGCCGCGGAACGAGTCGCCGATTACATTGTGTACGGCCATGTCGGCACAGAACTGCGAGCCGTCGTATATGTTCGAGGTTTCGCGGTAGGGTGAGTCGGTGCCCGACACATCGTGGTGGTCGCGACCCAGTACCACCGGAGCGCTGATTTCGCCGCGGGCTATGGCGTCGTTGAAGGCCAGTGCTATGCGTATGCGGCCTTCGGAGTCGGCGTAGAGTATACGTGCCTGGCTGCCCACTACCATCTGGTTTTCGGCTGCCTGGCGTATCCAGTGCAGGTTGTCGAGAAGTTGCCCGCGGATTTCCTCGGGAGCTTCCTTGGCCATGTCGTCGAGAACTTTGGCGGCAAGTTCATCGGTCTTGGCCAGGTCTTCGGGCTTGCCCGAAGTACATACCCAGCGGAAGGGGCCGAAGCCGTAGTCGAAGAAACTCGGGCCCATTATATCCTGTACGTATGACGGATAGCGGAAGGTGCCGTCGGCGTTCATAATGTCGGCGCCGGCGCGCGAAGCTTCAAGCAGGAATGCGTTGCCGTAGTCGAAGAAGTACATGCCGCGCTCGGTGAGCTTGTTGATGGCGGCCACCTGACGGCGCAGCGACTCCTGAACGTATTCGCGGAAACGCTCGGGGTCCTCAGCCATCATGGTGTTCGACTCTTCGAGAGTAAGTCCGGCGGGGTAGTAGCCTCCGGCCCACGGATTGTGGAGCGAAGTCTGGTCGCTGCCAAGGTCTACGGGCACATTCTCTTCGGCAAGCCGTTCCCACAGGTCTACGACGTTGCCTTGGTATGCCAGCGACAGGGCTTTGCCTTCGCGGCGCGCCTCGGCGGCGCGTGCCAGCAGTTTGTCAAGGTCGGTGTGGACTTCGTCGACCCAGCCCTGTTCGTAGCGTTTCTGAGCGGCCTTGGGGTTGATTTCGGCCACAATGCTCACAACACCGGCTATATTGCCGGCCTTGGGCTGAGCGCCCGACATGCCGCCAAGACCGGCCGATACAAATAGCATGCCTCCCAGGTCGGTGCGGCCTTCGGGCAGGCGTTTGCGGCCTGCGTTCAGCACCGTTATGGTGGTGCCGTGTACAATGCCCTGCGGGCCGATGTACATATAAGAGCCGGCTGTCATTTGTCCGTACTGGCTTACGCCGAGAGCGTTCATGCGCTCCCAGTCGTCGGGTTTCGAATGGTTGGGTATCACCATGCCGTTGGTCACCACCACACGCGGTGCCTCGGGGTGCGACGGGAACAGGCCTAACGGATGGCCCGAGTACATAACCAGAGTCTGTTCGTCGGTCATTTCGCTCAGATACTGCATTGTAAGCAGATACTGAGCCCAGTTCTGGAATACCGCGCCGTTGCCGCCGTATGTGATAAGTTCGTGCGGATGCTGAGCCACTCGCGGGTCGAGGTTGTTCTGTATCATCATCATTATGGCCGCAGCCTGGCGCGAGCGGGCCGGATACTCGTCGATGTGGCGGGCATACATCTCATAATCGGGACGGAAGCGGTACATGTATATGCGGCCATAGTCGCGGAGTTCCTGAGCGAACTCCTCAGCGAGTTGGGCATGGAGTTCCTTGGGGAAGTAGCGAAGGGCATTACGCATGGCCAGCCGGCTTTCATCCTCGCTTAATATGTGTTTGCGCTTAGGCGCATGGTTTACTTTGGGGTCGCGCTCTTTGGCAGGAGGCAGTACCGATGGAATGCCGGCGCGGATTGATTCTTTGAAATTCATTGACGTTGTGTGAGGGGTATATAATGCCGCCGGGCGAGGGGCATACCGTCCCCCGCCGGCCGGCATTGAAGGCATTTAAATTTTGGAGTTGACAATCTCGAGTATGCGGCCTTCAGCCTCAACTGCTGTGGCTGCTATTGCGGCTGCTTCGTCGGTAAGGCGGTCGGCTGCCTCGCGGTCTTTAAGGCCGGCGGCATTTATGCGCACATTGAGCTGTGCGCCCAGCACTGCGCTGCGTGCAGCCAGAGCGCCCACGCCTGCGTCGGAAACCGATGCCGGGTTGCCTTTCTCGGCCATAGCTTCAAGCAGCGGCATGGTCTTTACGGCCACCTGCATGGTGCGCAGCGGCACCTGAGTGGCGTATAGGGTGGCTGCCTCGAGAGCTGCGTCGCGTGCGGCCTTCTCTTCGTCGCTGCCTTTTGGCAGGCCTAAGGCGGCCATAATGCGGTTGAAAGCCTCGGTGTCTTCATCTACAAGGTGCAGCAACTCGGCGAGCAGCAGCTGGCCCTGTTCGGCATAGTCGCTGAACTCGCGCCAGCGCTCGTCCCAGCCCGGTTTGTGTGCCGAGAGGTTGGCCACCATAGTGCCGAGGGCGGCAGCCAGAGCGCCCATATAGGCCGAGATAGAGCCTCCGCCGGGGGCGGGCGATTCCGATGCGGTTTCGTCGGCGAAGGCGGCGCAGGTCATGCCGGTGAGTTTGCCGGGGCAGTTGCCTTTACCGATTTTATATTCAATTATTTTTTCTTCGGCCTTGAACGGAGCCAGCTGGTCGAGGCTCATGCTCTTGATGGCCATGCGAATGATTTCGCTTTCGGATATACCGGTAGAGCGCTGCTGTTTGTGCAGGAAATATTTGCCGGCATCGACAATGGCGCGCTTTGGCACCAGACCTACAATTTCGGCACCGGTAACGCGCACTCCGCGTGCCTGTGCGGCACGGCTTACTTCGTCGAAAGCTACATGCAGCGGAGTTTTGTTGATGTCGGTTATATTCATGCTCACCTGGGCAATGCCGTATTCGTCGATAAACCAGCCTATGGCCTTAGTGCCCTTGAGAGTACCAGGCAGCATTATGGTTTTGCCGTTTTCGTCTTTTAAAGGTTTGCCGTTCGGTTTGCCGCCTTCGCGCTGCGGTCGTCCCTTTTCGCGCACGTCGAAGGCTATGGCGTTGGCGCGGCGGGTGCTGGTGGTGTTGAGGTTGAAGTTAACGGCAATAAGGAAGTCACGGGCGCCTACTGCAGTAGCGCCGGTGCGGGCAATGTCGGAGTCGAACGGACGGTCGCCGAAGTCAGCTCCCTGTCCTTCGTGGCCCAGACGTTCGGCCAGGCCTTCGTATTCGCCCTTGCGGCATATGGCCAGGTTTTTACGTTCGGGAGTAAATGCGGCAGCTTCGTAGCAGTATGTGGGCACACCTGTTTCGTTGCTGATACGCTCGGCGAGCTTGCGTGCCATTTCGGCACATTCTTCGAGGGTTACGCCTGCCACCGGAATGAGGGGGCAAACGTCAGTGGCACCCATGCGAGGGTGTGCTCCGTGGTGCTTGCTCATGTCGATTACCTGCGAGGCTTTTTTAACAGCCCTGAAAGCGGCTTCGACCACGGCTTCAGGTTCGCCCACAAAGGTCACTACGGTGCGGTTGGTGGCCTCGCCCGGGTCTACATCAAGCAGACTAACGCCGGGAACGGCCTCGATGATGTCGGTTATTTCTTTGATTACGTGCATGTTGCGGCCTTCGCTGAAATTGGGCACGCATTCGATTATACGCTGGTTCATAAGGTGTTTTTTTATGGTAATATGCAAAGGTAATAAAAATTTGCTCACTTACCAAAAAAACACAATAAAGCAAGCGCCGCAGATGCTTCCGGAGGCATCTGCGGCGCTTGTATCAGTTATGACCGTGAGAAAGATTATTTCTTGTTGCGGTTGCCATAGCGGCTCATGAACTTGTCTACGCGACCTGCGGTGTCGACGAGTTTCTGCTTGCCGGTGAAGAAGGGGTGCGACGAGCTGGTGATTTCAAGTTTTACCAGAGGGTAGGTTTTGCCGTCAACTTCGATGGTTTCGCGTGAAGCCACGGTGCTGCGGGTGATAAAAATCTCGTCGTTCGACATATCTTTGAACACGACTTCGCGATAGTCGGAGGGATGAATGTCTTTTTTCATTGTTATTGCTAATGTTTTGTTGATCAACTATTTGAAATTTTCGCTGGTAAGGCGTAGTTTCGTAATGGCCTGCAAAGTTACGAATTATTTGTGTAACTGCCAAATATTTTTTTGTCCGATAAATAATTGATAAATAATTGCAACTTGATGTTCATAGCTCGCGGTCGCTATCGTAGAGGCGTCGGCTGCGTTTTACGGCTTCGATGTCGGTCTGGTCGGCGCGGGCCGGCACAACCGATATGAATTCGTTGCCGAGCCAGTATTCGTCGGTGTCGTCGGCATCGGGTTCTTCGTTTACAAAGCGTCCTGTAAGCCAGTAGAAGGGGTGGCCTTCGGGGTCGAGGTAGCGTGAGTACTCCTCGCTCCAGTGTCCTTTGGCGGCGCGGCACACCCGTACGCCTTTCGGTTCGACTTTAGCCGGAATGTTCACGTTGAGGCAGATGCCCGGTTCAAGCCCATTTTCAATTACTTTGGCGGCTATTTCGCGTATGAACGGCATGCTGAAACTGAAGTCGGCCTTGAGCGAGTGATGCAGCAGCGAGAATCCTACCGATGGTATTCCGGCCATGCAGCCTTCGAGGGCGGCGCCCATGGTGCCGGAATAGGTTATTGCTGTGCCGGAGTTTGAACCGTGGTTTATGCCCGAGAACAGAAAGTCGGGTTTGCGGGGCATCACGGCTGCGAGGCCGAGTTTCACGCAGTCGACCGGAGTGCCGTTGACCGAGAACACTCGGGTGTCGCCGTAGTCGGGCAGCGAGTTTATACGCAGGGCTGTATTTACTGAGATGGCCGACGACATGCCGCTTTGCGGACGAGCCGGAGCTACGGCTATTACGTTGCCGAACTCCTGCAGCACATCAATCAGACGGTAAAGTCCGGGGGCATTCACGCTGTCGTCGTTGGTTACCATTATAAGTGGTTTCATTATAATATATGTTGTTAGGTGTTGATCTACTGTTTGGCGAGGTTTACATCCACTCGCAGGCTTCGCGTCGGCTGGGGCCGTATTTCACTGTTGCCGGAGGCAGTATGCAATAGCGGCAGAATGGCACCGGTGAGTCGCGCAGTGCCTTTATCTGCTCTACCGAGTTTATCCTGTCCACTTGCAGCCAGTCGGCGGCTGTATGTTTGAAATTGGTGTCGCAGGCTTTGTTCAAGTGCCCTACACAGGCACTGATTGAACAGGGAAACAGACGGTTGCCAACCACCGACAGACAGCCGAAATTATAGCATTTGAAGTGCGACTTGCGGGCGTTCTGCCGTCCTTCGGGGTCAAGGGCGAAACGGAAAAACGAGTCGGCCATCGACCTGTCGCCGAATACCTCGCACGGAACATCCTCGCGCCGGCATAGTTCTATTGTGGCGTCGTAGTCGAATTTAATGGGGTAGCGTGTTATGGCTATTATAAAGCGCCGGCGGCGACACTCGGCCCAGAATTCGCGCGGCATGCGCGGCAGGGCTATGCCGTTGGTGAAAATATACAGAGCCGCTTTGGGAAAGGCTTCTCGCAGAGCCTGCATGGCCTCGTTGATGCGTGGATACAGCAGCGGTTCGCCTCCGATGAGGTAGGCACGGCCGATTCTGCCGTCAGCCACACGGCCCAGGTGCTGCATGGAGCGGCAGAGTTCGTCGAAATCGGCGAATTCTTTAGGCGCCAAAGGCGAATAGTGGGTACAGCCTTTGCAGTTGAGGTTGCAGTGGTCGGTTAGCACAAATTCCAAACGCAGCGGTTCGCGCTTATGTTGCAGCCAGGTGCGGGCGGCATGAACAAGTTTATGTATCATCATGCAAATTTAACAAAAATCCCCCGTATTTGGCTTATAGTACGTTAAAAAAGTTTTGTGGTGAGTCGATTTCAGACGGTGATGCCAGCGGTGACACTTGCGGACTCGTGTTTTTGTATTATCTTTGCGGTGCATAACCAAATAAAGTGTAATATGAAATATCGAATTCTGTTTTTTTGTCTGCTCTGTTGCATGGTTGCCAAGGCGCAGATTCCGTACTATGCTCCCACCACAGGGCATGGCAATCTCAACGGCTATACCTCTCTAAAGTTCAGGCCGGGAGTGAATGCTCAGGAAACTTATACCTCGTTTCTGCTTGGGCTTGGCGATTACGCCACCACCGGTGTCGATCTGTATACCTGCGGCAAGGAAGTGTACAGCGGTCTGATATTGCGTGGCGGATTTATGCCCAGCCGCTATCTGGGGGTTGGTCTGCAGGTGGCGCCGTCGTTCCGCACCGACGAAAATATGCGTTTTTCGTTTCTTACCACCGGACTGTTTCTGAACGGCGACATTCTGAACGACGGCAAACTGTTCTGGGCCGCCAACACCTGGTATACCGCACGCCGAGGCATGGCCGACGATATCGATCAGTACATGTATCTGGGTACCAATATACCCTTGCCTCACGGCCAGACACTCACGCCTATGGCCGGCACAATATACTCCTGGCGCTTCAACAGTGATGCCGATCTGGCACTGGGTGTGTACTGGTCGGTGGGTAAATTCTGCTTCTATCTCTGGGGCAACGACTTGCTGAAAGCACACCCGCGCATGGTGGTGGGTCTGGAATTCACCATTCCGGCGTTTTAGAAGTTTTTTTCGCGGAATGACGAGTTTTTTGTAATTTTGCGATATGAACGAGAATTTGCACGACGCCTGGGATCGCGAGCATCTCTGGCATCCATATACATCAACCATAGCCCCCCTGCCCACCTATATGGTAGACAGGGCCGAGGGCGTTGAGATAATACTCGCCGACGGCACTCGGCTTATCGACGGAATGTCGTCGTGGTGGAGCGTAGCTCACGGCTATAATAATCCGCGTCTGAACCGTGCCGCCGCAGACCAGCTCGGCAAAATGAGCCATGTGATGTTCGGCGGCCTCACCCATGAGCCGGCCATAGAGCTGGGCAAGCGCCTGCTGGAGTGGGCGCCCGACGAGATGAATAACGTCTTCTTCGCCGACTCCGGTTCGGTGGCCATAGAGGTAGCCATGAAAATGGCCGTCCAGGCCGCAGTGAGTCGTTACGGCGATCATGGACGCTCGAATTTCGCTACCATACGCCGCGGCTATCACGGTGATACCTGGAACGCCATGAGCGTATGCGACCCTGTTACCGGCATGCACGGCGCTTTCGGCCCGGCTCTGCCGGTGCGTTACTTTTTGCCTTCGCCAAAAAGCCGTTTCGGGGGCGAGTGGGATTCCGCCGACATAGAGCCGCTGCGCCAACTGCTGCAGGAACATTCGCATGAACTGGCAGCTTTCATCCTCGAGCCTATAGTGCAGGGTGCCGGCGGCATGTGGTTCTATCATCCCGAATATCTGCGTCAGGCGCGAAAGCTCTGCGACGAATACGGCATATACCTGATATTCGACGAAATCGCCACAGGCTTCTGGCGCACCGGCAAGCGCTTTGCGCTGGAACATGCCGGAGTGGTGCCCGATATAATGACTGTGGGCAAAGCTCTCACCGGAGGCTATCTGACACTGAGCGCCGTAATGACTACAAAAGACCTGGCCGACACCATTTCGCGCGGAGAGGCCGGAGTGATGATGCACGGTCCCACATTCATGGCCAATCCGCTGGCCTGCGCCATTGCCTGCGAGTCGCTGAAGATATTCGACGAGCAGGACATGCCGGCTGTGGTGGCCCGTGTCGAGGCTGTGATGAAGCGCGAGCTGGCTGCCGCCGAAGGTTTGCCCAATGTGGCCGATGTGCGTGTCCTCGGAGCCATAGGTGTGATTCAGACCCGCGAGCCGGTAGATGTAGGAGTATTCCAGCGCCGCTGCGTGGAGCGCGGGGTGTGGATACGTCCTTTCGGCTGCAACGTGTATATTATGCCGCAATATATAATTACCGATGAGCAACTGCAGCGGCTCTGTCGGCATATGGTCGAACTGATAAAATGAATTATGAATATTACATAGGCGAGCTTGAGGCCCTGCGTGCAGGAGGTAACCTGCGCGAACTGCCGGGCGAAGCTCCCGCCGGAGTGTGGGACCTGTCGTCGAACGACTACCTGGGCCTCGCCGAAGACCCTGAGCTGGCCGACGCCTTCCTTGCCTCTACCGATATAAACGCTGCCATGATGACCTCCAGCGCCTCGCGTCTGTTAGGTCCGCGGCAGAGTGCCTACGAGGCTTTGGAAGGTACCCTGGCGGAACTTTACGGACGTCCGGCGCTGTTGTTCAACTCGGGCTATCACGCCAACGTAGGTATAATTCAGACACTTGCCGACCGTCGTACGCTGGTGCTGGCCGACAAACTGATACATGCCAGCGTAATCGACGGCCTGCGGCTGGCCGGAGCGGCTTTCGAGCGTTTCAGGCATAACGACATAGAACATCTGCAAAGGCTCATCGACCGTCGCAAAGCTGATTTCGACCGACTGCTCGTAGTAGTCGAAAGTGTATATTCGATGGACGGCGACTGTGCCCCTCTTGAGGAACTTGCAGAGCTGAAACAGCACTATCCGTCGCTTTTATTATACGTCGACGAAGCCCATGCTGTGGGCGTGTGCGGTCCGGGCGGTCTTGGTCTGTCTGCCGCCTTGCCCGAGCCCGGGGCCGCCGATATAGTTGTAGGTACCCTCGGCAAGGCCTTGGCATCGTCCGGTGCCTACGCCATCTGTAGTAGCGCGCTCCGTTCGTACTTTATAAACAAGGCCCGCAGCCTCATATTTTCCACCGCATTGCCTCCGCTGCAGGCGTTGTGGAGCAAATATATAATAGAGCGTGTAGCCGAAATGGACTCGCGACGCGAGCATCTGCGGCGCCTTGCAACCGACCTGGCCGCAATTACCGGCTGCAGCCACAGCGGACACATACAGCCGCTGGTGACAGGCAGCGCCGAGTCGGCCGTGCGACTATCGGCACAGTTACTCGAAGGCGGTTACAAGGTGTTGCCAATACGCACGCCCACAGTACCGCCGGGCACCGAACGCCTGCGTTTCAGCCTTTCGGCGGCGCTGCCGGCCGAGGCTATAAAAAATCTGAACACTATATTGAAACAATGAAATACCGACTGTTGGACAGACAGGGCTCGAAGCGCCTGATACTGGTGTTCGCGGGGTGGGGCATGGACCCAAACGTGTTTGCACACCTTCACCACGAGGGCTACGATACAGCCATGGTGTGGGACTTCCGTGACTTTGGCATCGACTGGAGCGTACTCGATGATTACAGCGAAATATGTGTGATAGCATGGAGTCTGGGCGTATATGCCGCCACTATGGCCTGCCACGGCATAGAAAGCCGCATAACATTGCGCATAGCCGTAAACGGCACTACCTGGCCTGTACACGACTCGCTCGGAATCCCCAAGGCTGTATACGAAGGTACCGCTTCGACGCTCGACGACCGCCGGCTGCAGAAGTTCTTCCGCCGTATGTGCGGCGACCGCGAATCATACGCTCATTTTTGCGAACGCGCCCCCGGCAGGCCTGTCGGCGAACTGGTCGACGAGCTCAACGCCATTTGGCCTCAGCCCGTGCTGGCCAATCCGCAGGTCGAGGGCTGGGACCGTGCATACATAGGCCGTGCCGACGCCATCTTCCCTGCCGTGAACCAGCAGCGGGCCTGGGACACCGCCGGAGTGCCGGTGACGGCCATCGATGCCCCACACTATATCGACCTGCAACGCATTATCGACCATGCCGTAATACACAAAGACCTCGCTGCCCGACGCTTTGGAGAGCGCCGTGCCAGCTACGAGAAACATGCCCGCGTGCAGCGCCGCATAGTCGAGGCCCTCGACAGTTCGATACGCCAACACCGCATCGACGAGCATCTGAGTGTCAGCGGCCATGCCGTGCTGGAAATAGGCTGCGGCACCGGTCTGCTTACACGTCGGCTGCTCGAATATGTGCAGCCTGGCGCTTTGCATCTGTGGGATATCGCTCCCGACGCCTTTACCGTGCCGGGAGCCACCTTCCGCAGCTGCGATGCCGAACTGGCCATTACGCGCACGTTGCCGAAGCGCTTCGATGCCATTGTGTCGGCTTCTACCGTACAGTGGTTCAACTCGCCCCGCCGCTTTATAGCCGAGTGCGGCCGGGTGCTTCGGCCCGGAGGCTGGCTGGTGCTGAGTGCCTTTGCCCGAGGTAATCTCGAGGAGGTGGCACAGGCCACCGGACGCTCGCTGCCCCTGCTGCCGGCCGAAGAATGGCGGGGGATGGTGCCTGCCGGATTCGAGATAATAGAATTTACATGCAACACCGCCGAACTGGTGTTCGACTCGCCCGTTGATGTATTCCGTCATCTGCAGCTTACCGGAGTCAACGGTCTGGGCTCCTACAGTGGCTCGGCCCTGCGCAAGGCAATCGACAACTATCCCATGAGGCTCGACGGCCGATACTACCTTACCTACAAACCATTTATACTGATAGCCAGAAAAAAACGATGAATACCGAACCCCGAGTACTGTTTGTGAGCGGCATCGACACAGATGCCGGCAAAACTTATGCCACAGCCTGGCTGGCGCGCCGCTGGATGGACAGCGGCCTTAGCGTAGCAACACAGAAATTCATACAGACCGGTAACGAAGGCCGCAGCGAGGATATCGAGGCCCACCGCCGCCTGGCCGGCATGGCCCCCCTGCCCGAGGACGGCGACCTTACCACCTCGCCCGTGATATTCAGCTACCCGGCTTCGGCCCAGCTTGCGGCCAGGCTCGATGGCCGTGAAATCAGCCTTGAGGCAATCGACCGCAGCCGAGAATTGCTGTCGCAGCGCTACGACCGTCTGCTTATTGAAGGTGCCGGTGGCCTGATGGTGCCGCTGACCGACGACTACATGGCCATAGACTATGTGGTGGAGCGCGGCCTGCCGCTGGCATTGGTCACCAACGGACGCCTGGGCTCAATCAACCATACCATACTCTCGCTCGAGGCCATAGCTGCCCGCGGTATCGAACTGCCATATGTGCTGTATAATACTTATTTCGATAACGACAGAATCATAGCCGCCGATACCTTCGGCTTCATCGAGCGCTATCTGCAGCGCCGCTTTCCGGACACGCAACTGCTGCGAGTGCCGGCAATGTGATGCCACGGTGCCATGAAAGTATTGAAAAATGTGTCAAAATTTATTAAAGCCACAGCCTGTAGAGTGCAAAATTAGTAACTTTGCATGATGCTCCAGACTGATATAAATATAAGTATACCCAAACAGCTGCTGCCCACATTGCCGCAGGCCCGGTTCGCCGGCAGAATTACAGTGATTGATTCTGTCGACCAGGCTCGTCAGGCACTCAGGGCCCTGAGGCGCGCGGGTATTGTGGGTTTCGATACCGAAACCCGGCCGTCGTTTCGTCGCGGAAATCCACATAAAGTGGCTCTGATGCAGCTCAGTACCGACGACCGATGCTTTCTGTTCCGCCTCAATAAAATGGGCTTGAGCAGGGCGCTGTGCAACTTTCTGCAAGACCCCTCGGTAATGAAAGTGGGCCTGAGCGTACACGATGATTTCAATGTAATGCGACGCTCAGTGTTCGAACTCAGTCCGCAGGGCTTTGTCGAACTGCAGACCTATGTCAAATCGTTTCATATCAGTGATATCAGCCTGCAGAAAATCTACGCCATACTCTTCGGCGAATATATGCCCAAAAGCCAGCGGCTGACCAACTGGGAGGCCGACGAACTGACGCAGAACCAGCAGGCATACGCGGCAATGGATGCCTGGGCATGTCTGAGAATTTACAAATATCTCAAATCGGGCAACTTTGTTCCTGCCGAATCTCCTTATTTACAGCCTATAGGTGTTGCAGATAATGAAAATTAAAAAAACAATATTGATTCCGGCTATGTTGCTGGTATACCTTATAGTGATGGCAACGCTCGGATACCCCGATTTCGCGCGGGGCAAGAGCTCGGCAGCAGAATACTTCGGCACAATAGCCATATCGCTGCTGGCCATAGTGCTGCTGTACTTCAATTTCCGCTACCGCGACTGGCTCAGGCAAAAACGCGATGCCGAAAACGACAGCAACAGCAACAACAACAACAAAAAATCTTAATATATACATATATAATATTACAATGGGTAAAAAAGCTTTATTAATGATACTCGACGGATGGGGCCTCGGCAACCATTCGAAGAGCGACGTGATTTTCTCTACTCCCACCCCTTACTGGGATTATCTGCTCGAGAACTATCCCCACTCGCAGCTGCTCGCTTCGGGCGAGAACGTAGGTCTGCCCGACGGACAGATGGGTAACTCCGAAGTAGGTCACCTCAACATTGGCGCAGGCCGAGTACTCTATCAGGACCTGGTGAAAATCAACAAGTCCATCGCCGACGGCTCCATACTCGACAATGCCCAGATAAAGAACGCCTTCGAATATGCCGCACGCACCGGCAAAGGCATGCACTTCATGGGCTTGACTTCGAACGGCGGTGTACACTCGTCGCTCGACCACATCATGGCCCTGTGCGACATCGCTGCCAAATATGAACTCAAAAACGTGTTTCTGCACTGCTTTATGGATGGTCGCGACACCGACCCCCGCAGCGGCAAAGGCTTTATCGAGGAAGTAAGCGCCCATTGCGCCAAGACAACCGGTACAATTGCATCGGTAATAGGCCGCTACTATGCCATGGACCGCGACAAACGCTGGGACCGTGTGAAAGTGGCTTACGACCTGCTGGTAAAAGGCGAGGGCACACAGGCCGCCGACATGGCTTTGGCCGTACAGCAGAGCTATGACGCCGACGTTACCGACGAGTTTATCAAGCCCATCAACAACAGCACCGTCGACGGTACCATCAAGGAAGGCGATGTTGTAATCTTCTTCAATTACCGCAACGACCGCGCCAAGGAACTCACCGTGGTGCTTACCCAGCACGACATGCCCGAGGAAGGCATGGCCACCATACCCGGCCTGCAGTACTACTGCATGACTCCGTACGACGCATCGTTTACCGGCGTGAACATCATCTTCGACAAAGAGAACGTCGACAACACCCTGGCCGAATATCTCAGCGCCAACAACCTCAAGCAGCTCCATATAGCCGAAACCGAGAAGTACGCCCACGTGACATTCTTCCTCAACGGCGGCCGCGAAACCCCCTTCGAAGGCGAGGACCGCATACTGGTGGCTTCGCCCAAGGTTGCCACTTACGACCTCAAGCCCGAAATGAGCGCCTTCGAGGTTTCCGACAAACTCACCGACGCCATTGCATCGGAAAAGTACAATTTCATTGTGGTTAACTTTGCCAACGGCGACATGGTGGGCCACACCGGTATCTACGAAGCCATCGAAAAGGCCGTAGTCGCAGTCGACGAATGTGTCAACCGCACCGTAGAGGCCGCCAAGAAGGCAGGCTACGAGGTAATAATCATTGCCGACCATGGCAACGCCGACAACGCCATCAACGCCGACGGCAGCGCCAACACAGCCCACTCGCTCAACCCCGTGCCTTGCGTGTACGTGACAGAAAACAAAGAAGCCAAAATCGAAAACGGCATCCTTGCCGACGTCGCTCCCACCATCCTTCATATCATGGGCCTGCCACAGCCAAAGGAAATGACCGGCAATAATCTGATAAAATAATTCAGATATATTAACAGAATATTGACAAAAGGGGTTGCTAAACGACCCCTTTTGCACGGCTCTTTCATTTAAGATTTCGTCTCATTCTCGACAAATGTGTTGTTTTATAGCGAGAGCAGTACGGACGGAGAGAGACTTTAACCTCTGATTTTCAAGAGAATAAGTACAATAAAAATTTGGTCAAGTGACAGAT
>CAJTRC010000040.1 GCA_910578365.1 uncultured Muribaculaceae bacterium | reverse complement strand
TTGAATCTTATCTCGCCTCAACAATTATTTCGACTTGCGGAAAATCTCCGCATCTCAAAATAATTCAGAAAATAAATCATCGGTTGGCTCAGTTAGCGGCTTAGCCAAGACTGAACAACCTCAAATTTTACCGAATCATTGTGTTATAAGTAAGTCGCATAAATATACATCCGCAGTGCTGTGCTTTATATCCTTCGTGAAGTTCACGAAGGATATAAATTTAATTTTTCGACTTACACATCAGAAGAAATTCGTAACTTTGTAAATATGAAGCAGACACAAATAATACAGAATATACGTGAGCGCCTCGGAATCGAGGCGCTCAATGAATTACAGACAACAGCCATGGCATGCCGCACGCGTGCCATGGTAATACTTGCGCCCACAGGCAGCGGCAAGACGGTAGCTTTTGCCATTCCGCTGCTTAATTCGCTGGGCGAGCCCGGCGGCGGCATCCGCGCTCTGATTCTCGCTCCCACCCGCGAGCTGGTGCTCCAGATTGCCGAGGTGCTGCGCAAGGCCGGCTTTGGATTCCGGACAGTAGCTCTTTATGGCGGACACAGTTTTGAGGAAGAACTGAAATCGCTGTCGGTCACTCCCGATATTGTGGTTGCCACGCCCGGTCGATTACTCGACCACATACAGCGAGGCTCGGTAAATATAAGTACCGTCAAGGCTCTGGTGATAGATGAATACGACAAGGCCCTTGAGCTGGGTTTCCTGGGCCAGATGGGTAAAATCGGCCGTCATCTGGGGCGTATGCGGCTGACTGTAGTCACATCGGCTACAGCGCTGAAAGAGCTGCCGCCATTCATTGACCTTTCAGGTGCCCAGACCATCGACTATCGCGACAACCGGCAGCTTAACAGCGGCAAGGTGCATATAGCGCGTATCGAGGCTCCGGCACGCGATAAGCTCGATTCTCTGGTCGACCTGGTGCATACCCTGCCGGATGATTCAAAAGTGCTTATTTTTGTAAACCACCGCGAAAGTGCCGAGCGTGTGTACGAACGATTGAAACGCGAGGGGGCACCTGCAGGCCTCTATCACGGCGGTCTGCAGCAGCAGGAACGCGAGATGGCTCTGGCATTGTTTGGCAATGGCAGCACGCCTGTGATGGTATCGACCGACCTTGGATCGCGCGGCCTCGACATCGACAATGTGGCCGCCGTGGTGCATTACCACATACCCCCGAGTGCCGAGAACTGGACTCACCGCAATGGCCGTACGGCCCGTATGGGTGCCGACGGCAAGGTGTTCGTCATAACTTCGGAAGCCGACAATATTCCCGATTATGTGGTATGGGACAGCGAATACATGCCTCAGCCTAAAGAAGGCCATTGCTTTGTACGTCGTTGGCGCTCGCTGTATTTCTCGACAGGCAAGAAAGACAAAATTTCGCGCGGCGACATAGCAGGTTTTCTGATGCGGCAGGGTGGCCTGACTAAAGAACAGTTAGGCAAAATCGACCTCGGCGAACACTATGCCCTCGCAGCAGTCGACGCCACTCTCGCCCGCGATGTGCTGGCAAAAGTGGCGCCGCTGAAAATAAAGAATAAAAAAGTTAAAATCAGTCTGATGTAGGCCGTAATCATATACGGAACTTGCGGATAGAATTGCCGGCTTTTATTATATAAATGCCGGCGGGAAGTGCAAGGCTCTGTTCGAAGAAATCGGTATTTATGGCATAACGCAGCACACAGGCTCCGGTGGCACTGTATATTTCCAGTGTCGAGCCTGACGCATTTTTCAAACTCAGCAGTTTGCCGCTGAGTTTTATTGAAGTTTCCGAAACACTAATGTCGGCCACGGCCGAGGTGTTCTTTGCCTGTGGAAACACAAACATCGATGGAAACCAGTAATTGTCAATCATGGGGTAGTCGCAGATGGCTTCGCCTTCCGGGCTGTAGCGGCGGGTGATGTAGGTGGGAGTGGAGAATTCGTGATACAGGCTCATGTATACTTCGTCAGTATCGGGATGCACTCCCAGCGAACAGCCGTACACCTTCCAGTTGGCGCCTTCTGTTTCAAGGTCGACAAAGAGCGATGTTTCGCGGGTGTCGCAGTCGAACTTGTAAATCTGCGAGCCTGCAAACCAGCGGTTCATGCCCCCTTTCCAGTACAGCACGTTTGATTGCGACGAAGCCACAAAGGCATCCGGAGTCCAGGCATACCACGAGTTGGCCGGGCCGAACATGCCTTCGGTGACCGGCACGGTTTCGGTGGCGAGAGTATGCGGGTCGATGCGCAGCAGCAGGGGCAGGGAGCTGCCTGTGCCATGAGTATCCTGCGCCACCGATGCCCACAGCGAGCCGTCGGCGGCCTTGACTATCGAACCTATGCCCGCGCCGTCGCTCACTATGTCCATACTAATATGGGAAACAAGCTTGTCGGAAGCAGCATCGATTACAAGTATACCCGACTGCTGGTGGCATACAAATACCTTGCCGTCGGCAAGCAGCATTGTACCCGACTGGCCGTAGTACAGCGAGCCTGCCGGATTGGTATTGGGTGTGTCATCGCCGGCATTCGGGTTGGAAGTGCCCTCTATCCGGCCCTTTACTTCGAAATTGTCGAGGTCGAAAATCCACACTCCGTTGCTTGTGGATATGTAGCCCTTGTGTTCGTCTATGCCCACAAAGCCACGGCCGTCGCATTGGGCGCCCGACGGGTCGATAATTGTGTTCTGATACAGTATTTTCATAGTTTCGGCATCGGCTACGGTAATGCGGCCGCCGGCCACCGAGGCGCCCGGGTCCTTGTCCTGCTTGGCTATGAAATAGAACCGCCCGTTCCAGATGGCTCCGTACTGATTGGTGCATCCGAGCTCATGGCCCGGATTCGCCTCCTGGAATACCCTGTAGTGCCAGTAGTTGCCGCCGGGGTCGTCGGGCAGCAGATAGTTGACTGTCGAGTTTTGGTGTCCGTACCAGTCTTCGTTGACCACGAAAATGCCTTCGTGGAAATCAACGTCATCGGCCATAGAGGCCGACGACGCTGCAACGTATAAGACAAAGGTTAGAAATTGTCTGGAAATCATAACACTATGAATTTTGATGTTTTACCGGCACCGTGCAGTATGTATGAGCCTGCGCCGATATTGAGTGAGGTGCTGAAACTATCGCTGTCGGCAACAAATGAAGCCACCCGTTGGCCGAATATATTGTACACGGTGAAAGCCTCGCCATGATGCCCCGACACGTATACTGTGTTGCCGTAGAAGCGGAAGCCACAGTCTGTCAACGAGTCGGATACCGATAAGGTACCGCCGGCCTTGAAAGTGACTTCGGCAATAGGTG
Source organism: uncultured Muribaculaceae bacterium (assembly GCA_910578365.1). GTDB lineage: Bacteria > Bacteroidota > Bacteroidia > Bacteroidales > Muribaculaceae > CAG-873. Next base: position 20,979 of record CAJTRC010000040.1, on the reverse strand, counting down.
TACGGTTATCATCAGCATTGCCTAAAGCAATGTATGCTTCGGCATTGTAGCTGTCGTCTGGCCAGGGGAAGTCGAGAGTCCAGTTGCCGTCGGCGGCTACTTCCAGTGGCATTACGGTGTATTCGCCTTCGCTGTCGGCCGTGCGGATTGAAAGTTGTGGCAGGCACTCGGCCATGAATGTGGCATTGTTGAGCAGTGCGAAGGCGGCCGGCATTTCATCGGGTGAGAACTTGTTGACGAGGCTACCGCTGAGAGTGGCACGGCCTGCGCTGTATTCCGCCGATTCGATTATGATGTCGGAACTTACATATTCGGGAGAGCTGACATCCGATTTCTTCCAGTTGCTCGTGGTCATAAACGACTCGGTGCAGCCGTAGGGCACTACCACCGGCACGAATTTCGAGCCGCTGATGCGCAGCGCGTAGGTGCCTATGGTGAATGGTGTGGTATTGTTGACAAACACACGGGCGGCGCTGCAGTTGGCGAATACATCGGCGTATGTCATTGACTTGATGGTCGACGGAATCTCTATATCGCCGATTGCCGTATTACGGAAGCCCCAGCCGGGCATGGCGGTAACGCCCTCGGGAATATTTATGCGCGCGAGGTTTGTGGCTCCGTCGAACACGTAGTTGCCCAGAGTGGTTACACTCTGCGGCAGCACAACCTCGCCAGGCTGTGTGCAGCCTGCAAAGCAATACTGCCCCAGCGAGGTGACTCCATCGGGGATGGTGAGTACAATCAGCCTGTCGTCGGCTTCATTGCCGTTGTTATTGTCATCTGCAAGTGTTTCAGCCTCGGGAAGTGTTTCAGCCTCGGGAACAGCAATTTCGCGCAGCGAACGGCAGTTGCGGAAGGCGTTGTTGCCCAGCGAAGTAACCCGGCCTGCAATTATCACACGCTCCAGATTGGTGCAGTCGTAGAAAAGGCCCTGAGGCACTGTGGTCATGGCTGCGGGCAGGGTAAACTCGGTGAGCATGTTCATGCCGCGGAATGCCTCGCTGCCTATGCTGCTTACAGAGGCCGGAAGCTCAAGCTGCAGGCCGGCGCAACCGCTGAATGCCGAGTTGCCTATTTTTTCAACGGTTTCCGGAAGCACTACATTCGCCAGTACCGAACAGTTCTGGAATGTCGAGGCCGGAATTTCGGTGATTGTGGCCGGCAGAGTGGCCGATTCAAGTGCCTGGCAGTTCTGGAACACATTGCTGCCGAAACTCTTTACCGAGTTGCCGAAACTGATGCTCTTCAGGGCTGTACAATAGGAGAAAGCGTAGTTCGACACAGTTTCGAGAGCCTGCGGAATATTTACGCTTTCCAGTTTCTTGCACTGGAAGAAGCAGCGTTCGCCAAGCAGACTTACAGTTTCGGGCAGCTGCATCGATATCAGTGCGCTGTATGCGAAGGCGTATGTGCCTATCGAAGTGATGCTTTCGGGCAGTTTTACCGTTGTGAGGGCGGTGCAGTCGTTGAATGAGTATGGGGGCAGACAGTCGACCGGAGCAATAATCTCAACCGACTCAAGGGCAGTGGAGCCGTGGAATATTCTTTCGTCGAGGGCTGCGACTTTCAGTTCTATACCCTGATATACCACCGATGCCGGCACAGTGAGTGAGCCGGTGTATGTAGCGGCGTTGGCGGCGGCGATAATCTTGTTGTCGTCCGAGCCGTCGGTTCTGGCGTGAGTGGCCACGACTTCATTGCTTTCGCCCAGGGCGCTCACACGGTAGGTGATGCCTCCGGCAAGGAACACATCGCCCACATTTACCGGAATGTCCATCTGGCTTATGGTAACGAAGTTCTTCCATGTCGCGGCATTGCGGTAGGCATCTTCAAAACCGGTGGGTATGGTCAGCACTGCTGCCTGATAAATACTTTTGTCGAACACCGATTCGTCGATTCTCTGCGGATAAGTGCTGTAGGAAGTCACGCTGCTGACGGCATCGCACTCGGCAAAGGCTTCGCTGTCGATACTCTTCACGCTTGCAGGAATCACAATGCTTTCGAGCATGAAATCACCGGCGAATGCGCGAGCGCCTATTTCAGTAACGCCGTCGGGAATCACTAATGCCATAAGGCCTGCATAGGCGAACAGTCCCTCGGGAATGGAGGTGATTCCGGCCGGGAACTCGAAATCATGTAGTTCGGTGCAGTACCAGAATGCGTGATTACCAATCTTTTTAAGTTGCCGTGTGCCGTTGATGGCTGAGATAGTCGAGCCCATGAATGAGCCTTCGCCTATGGCGGTGACGCTTTGGGGCAGATTCACAGTGCCTATTTCATAGTCGACGAAAGCCTCGTCGGCGATTTCAACCACGGTGTATGTGCGACCCTCGTCGACAAAACTCTCGGGCACGGTTATATCGCCGTAGTAGTCGCTTGTGGTTAAGCCCTCTATGGCCAGAGGCGATACCAGCGACACGGTGCCACGGGCATAATTCTTCAGCTTGTAGTACAGACCATCGTGTTCGAATTCGGTTTTGGCACCCTCGGGAATCAGCGGCGGAGCGGCTTCAAAATCCTTGAGGTTGTACGGCATCATGTTGAGCGAGAAGTTCCAGGCGTCCCAGCTGCCGTCCTGCAGCACGCGGCCCGAAGCACCCACGTTGGAATAAGAGAACGATGCATCCTGGCTGTCCTTGGTGTGGTACGACCAATAGCTCAGAAACCAGCCGGCGCCCCAGAAGTCGTCGGTGTCGACGTTCTTCCAGTTGTCGTAGTCATAGTCGGGGGTATCTCCGGTCTGCGGATTATACCCGCGCGGATGAATGAACAGACCGTTTTCGCTTTCGTATCGGGCGTTGTTATTGCCTTCATCGACAATGGCAATGTCGCCGTCGTCGTCAACGTCCCAGCCGAAGCCGTTGATGGTATAGCCGCCCAAGGGGTCGGCGGGGGAGCTGACATTGGTGTACTGTATAAGACCGTAAAGTCGAGGGTTGGCCTCGATTACAGCCTTAATCATATCGGCACCGGTGGCGACACCGTCCCAGCGGTAGCCGAACACCAGGGCATTCTTCTCGCGTTCGTCGTTCCACTGTATTACAAGGGCGGCGCGGTTGCTGCCTTCGCCTGCCCAGCTCTGAATCATGTCGAGGGTGAACTCGGCAGCCGGAACAGCCATATCGGCAGGTGTGGCAAATTCGATGTTGTCGGTCCGGTTTGCGCCTGCCGCACGCCTATTTTGCCGCTGTTCAATCTGCTTGCGATAGTCGATACCCTGAACAGTAGGGGGTATAACGAGCGCGTCGGCACTTAGCACCGATATTGCCCCTATCGCAAGAAACATAGCTGAATGTTTCATGCTTGCGATAATTGAATTATATGTATTGGATTGTTATTGAGTCAGTCCTGAGCTTTTAGGTGGTATATGCAGGTCCTGGGCGCGGCATATTTCGGTGGATGTTTCGCCAAGCCAGCCGCAGTATTGATTCACGCCGGTATAGACACGCACGAAGTCGGCGCCGGGCAGGTCGACGGGTATTCCGAATTCATTCACCGCATTGCCTATATCAAAAGAATTAAGATTGAAATAATCGTTTGGGTGGTTGTCGGCATAACCCCAGTCGAGGCTGTACAGTACATAGTAGCTGCCGTTGCCGCTTACATCCACGCCGTTGGGGGCCAGGCAGCTGCCGCCGAATGTGAGCTTGCTGTCGTCGATCCACTGCGGCCAGTAGGGCTGGCTGTGGAATGTGTTCCTGGGCAGGGCCGAGCTTATGCCTTCCGAGTCCTCCCAGGCAATGTTGTCGCCACTCTGAGCCGGGCGGTGATATGTTATGCTGTAATTGTGCAGGGTCGAGGCTTTGCTGTAGTCGCTTCCGGCAAGTTCATACCATGGGTCGTCGGGCAGGCCGTTGCAGTTCACGTCGTAGCTCACGCACACAATGCCCGGTTCGGCGCTGCCTCCTTTTTTGTCGGGCTGAGTGAGTTCGTAAAAGCAGTTGCCCCATATACGCAAATCCATCTCGCCGGGTACGTTCACCACGGTATGGTCGAAAGCGAATGTAACATAGCCGCCATAAGCGCCCAGGCTTATCATCACGTCGTTGGTACCGTTTATGCACTCTGTGCATTTCTTGAGTATGTCGGCGTAGCTATCGCCCTCTTCGTATCGCGGCATCTCGTTGATGAACTGGCCCGGGGCCGGCCTGTACTCCACCACTTCGCTTATGTACGGGCTGTACTCCACCTCTTCGTGCAGCACATGAATTGTAAAGTCGAAAGAGTAGGGAGTGTCGGGGTCGATAATCTCGAATTCAAGCCGGTAGGTGCCTTCTTTGGCGCTTAGGAATATATAGTCGCGGCTCTCCGACAGCAGCGTCCGCTGTCCGTTGTCCTCTACCATATACCAGCGGTAGGCATCGCCTGTCAGGGCCGGATGCAGGCTGAGTTTCTGCATTCGTGCCACATAGTAGGAATCGTCGATGCCCAGGTTCACCATGGGAGTCGCGCTGTCGCAGGCTCCGAACATCAGAGCCGTTGTAGCAGATAATATAAGGCTGTAGTTCTTCATATAGGCAGAAATGCTATGTGAGCCGGAATATCGCCGGTGCGTACGCTCCATTTCTTACGGCCATTGCGGTCGAAACAATATAGCGTGCCCGACGAAACGTAGTTCTTGGCATCGGTTATGAGTATGTCGCCGGTTTCGGGATGGATTGCTATGCCGTATGGTATGGTGATTTCTTTGTCGGTGCCGTCGGTTATGAAGTTGGTGCTTACCCGTTTTTTGGTCAAGGTGTTTATAATGCCGTAGCTGATTTTGTTAGAAGCGGTTAAATCGTTCCACTCGGTTGCATAGTAGTAGAGCGAATCGCCGTGTATGGCCATGTTTGAGCAAGCCAGCGGCAGGGTATCCGTTACCTGCATCTGGTTGTATCCGGCTTTCTTTTCGAGTACGTACAGGCGCGAGGGGCGGGTTTTGTTGTCGCCGCGTCCGCTCACCCACAGTTTGTTCTGTCGGTCTTTCTTCACCCGGTGCAGATTTATGCCCACCGGAATCTGGCTCACCTGCTTGAAATCGATGAGCTGGATTTCCGACACCGTATTGTCGTACACTGGCGGACGGTAGCCGCCGGAGTTTGCCACATACATATAGTCGCCTACAATCTCCATTTCCTCGGGCTGGTAGCCTACGGTTACTTTATCGGTCACGGCCAGCGACAGAGTGTCGATTTGATACACGGCGCCTTTGGGTGCGTTGGCATCAATCAGCACAGGTCCGACATAGCTGCTTACATATGCGTTGCCGCGATGGAAACGCACATAGCGGCAGTTAGGAATGTCGATCTGGCCCAGACGTATGCCGCTGCGGGCGTCGAGAACCTCTACTTTATGCGAGCAGTTTACCACTACATAAAGTTTTGAGCCATATACTCCTATATCGTTGCCTACGTCGCCCAGTTCCTTTATTACATTAGGGTTGCGCTCGGCATAGAAATTGCGTGCGTAGAGTCCGGTGAAATAGTCCATATAATCGAGTGTGCATTTGTTGGAACCCATGTTTCCTTCGTTCACCAGATAGAAGCCCCGGATTTTGCTGTTCGGATCCGGAGCCTCGCCTACGATATCGTACTCTGTGGGCACCACGAGCTCGTCTTCGCGACAGCCCGTGATGCTCATCAAGAGCGGCAGAAAATAAAGAGAATATTTAATATAGAGTCTATTCATCATTGTATTCAACAAAATAAGCCCGCAAAACCAAATGGTTCTACGGGCTATAATATCGTTAATATCGTGGCAGCGCCTGTAAGGCGCTCCGTCAATGGAACTGCATCAGTGGTGCATTCCCGGCCTATAGTCCCGTAGGCGGTAAAAATAATCTGACCGGGAGGTCTTCTGACTTGTTCCGGGCCTGTGCGCGCCTTCTCGAGAGCGAAGCCTCAATGGCAATGCGCGGCCTGTTACGCCGGGGCGTGGAACTTACAGCAGCGGGTACTGTTCCGGACTTTCACCGGATTCCCTTTTCCAGTCGGCTGCAAAGTTAGTGCATTTTATTTAATCCTGCAAAAAAATTGCATGCAAAATTTGTAGGCATGATAAAAGTAGACATTTGCAAATGGTATTGCCGCACTTGTATATCGCGGTATATAAATTAAGCAAACTTATGTTGTCAAACATATATTTTTCCTGAAACAAATCGGCTTTGCCGTATGTTTGAATAATATCCGGGGCAACCCGACAGTATTTTTTTACGTTTCAACAATCAACACATGAAAAGCTTAAATTCATCTCTGCTTCGTGGTGCTGCATGCGCCTTGTTTGTGGCCGTAACAGCTTCGTTCTCATTCGCACAGAACGAAACCAAAATAAAAGACCACCGTACCAATCCCGACCTGTTCTTCCTGCAGGAAGGCGACGCTCCCAACAGTTTTCTGTTGCTGCCGGCTCCGCCCGACGCGTCCTCAATCCGTTTTCTCGACGACCAGTCCCAGTACAACTGGGGCAAGACCATGCGCAACACCCCGCGCGGCGACCAGGCTTCGGCCGACGCCAATGTAGAAGGTAATGGAGTGCCCGAGGCCTTTTCCGAGGCTTTCGGCGTGGAAATCAATGAAGATACTCCCGAGATTCTGAAACTTATAGTGGGCATGCGCGAGGACGCCGGCGACCTGGCCACACGCGAAGCCAAGAACTACTACAACCGCCAGCGGCCTTTTTCGTTCTACGAGGAGATGACATGCAATCCCGCACAGCAAGAGGCCCTAAGCACAAACGGCAGCTACCCCTCAGGACACACTTCGATAGGCTGGGCTACAGCGCTTGTGCTGTCGGAACTCAATCCTGAACGCCAGAACGAAATCCTCAAGCGTGGCTATGAAATGGGCCAGAGCCGTGTGATATGCGGTTACCATTATCAGAGCGACGTCGATGCCGGACGCATCACAGGCTCGGTAATCGTGGCCCGACTCCATGCCGACCCCGCCTTCCAGGCTCAGCTGCAAAAAGCTAAAGACGAATTCAAACGGCTCAAAAAAGCCGGAAAGGTAGCCAAAGGTACTCCGCTCCCTACCAAGACTACCAGCGATTTATGATTCTTCAGCAATGTAAGGGGGTGTTGCAAAACCCCTGATTCTGCAGCACCCCTGCATTTTGCCATCAGTTCAATTCGTTTAAATTTAATTCGATGAAATCCAATATTATAGCTTTACTGCTGGCAGCATGTACACTGACAGCGGCAGCCCAAATTGCCGACAAGCCAAAGTTTTCGATTTCTCCAACAGGCCGTATACTCGTCGACGGTGCAGGTTACATGGGCGGTAACAACGGAGCAGAGGCTGCAGGCGACACCAAATTCGTTAGCGGTGTGGCTATTCCCGACCTCCGTATAGGCGTTAAGGCCTCGTACGGCAAATGGCAGGCTAAGGTCGATGTTGGTTTCGGCTACGGCAAAGTTGGCCTCAAGGACACATATATCGAATATGACTTCAACTCCGAAAATCTTATACGAGGCGGCTACTTTGTGCCTCAGTTCGGCCTTAACTCCGAAACGAGTTCGTCGATGAAGCCCAGCTACGAAGAGCCTACGTCAAACGAGTTCTTCTACGCCAATCCGCGTCTGCTGGCCCTGATGTACGAATACAGCGGCGACAAATACTTTGCGGCCACAACCTTGTTTGCCGAGGCCGCTGCCATGACAAACAACGCCACAGCCATGGGCAAGCAGGCATGGGGCGCACAGACCCGACTGGTATGGCGTCCGTCGCATACCGACGACGGTACCATTGCCCAGCTTGGCATATCGCTCAACTACTCCAGCCCTACCGCCGACGACCACAGCGGATTCGAATTCACTTCCAACTTCCCCAGCCGTGTAAGCAAGGTAGGTCTGCTGAACGCGCAGGTCGACCACGCACGCGGACTGTTCAAGTTCACCCCCGAATTGCTGCTGGCCAAAGGCCGTTTTGCCCTCGAGGCTCAGTATTATTATATGAATGTGGCCCGCAAGGACGGATTCAGCAGCTATTGCGCGCAAGGAGCCTACGGCATGCTCCGCGGTCTGCTCGCAGGCAGCAACTATACATACACCATGGGCGACGCCGGAGTGGCTACTCCCACACCTCACAGTTTCGAAATGGTGCTGATGTATAACTACACCAATGCCAGTGATGCGTCGGCCGGTATATATGGCGGTATAACCAACGATGCCTCGTGTACTTTCAACTATTATATAAATAAATATATGATAGCACGTCTGCGCTACAGCTACACCACCGTACGCGACCGCTACGTCGACAATATGCTCGACCGCCGGCATGTAAATATCATAGAGGCTCGTGTGCAGATTAAGTTCTGATATCTGTGGACAGGGTACAAAAAAATCCTCTTTCCATTTCAGCAATGAAGCGAGGACTAAAGCCATTAGGCATTTCGATTTGTGATTCTAAAGATAGTTGCCTTATAAACTTTTAGTGTAGAGATTATATCATACTTACTTGTCATTAAACACCTCTACAACTTTGAAGCACCTCGCGGTGGGCAAAATCATATGCCTTAGCTTAGTCCAAAAAGAGATTAATGCGTAAATAATTTTAGTTCTAAGTCCGGCTGGTGTTATTTAGTGCTGCAAATTTAACAGCATTTTTCGGGCTACGCAAGCGATTTGTGTTTTTTAACATAAATTCCGGGCAAGCGAATATATTTATGTAAGCAAAAACACCGGAGGCCGCGCCTAATAACGCGGCCTCCGGATATATTGTCGAGCAGGCTCTTACTCCATAAGCTTGCGGTAGCGGCGGCGGGGAAGTTCTTTTCCGCCGTTGCGCTGGCGTTTGTACTCTTCGTAGTCCGAGTAGCTGCCTTGGTAGAACACAACCTGGCCGTCGCCCTCGAACGACAGTATGTGGGTACAGATGCGGTCGAGGAACCAGCGGTCGTGGCTTACAACCACGGCGCAGCCTGCGAAGTCGTCAAGACCTTCCTCGAGGGCACGCAGTGTGTTCACGTCAATATCGTTGGTCGGTTCGTCGAGCAGCAGCACGTTGCCTTCTTCTTTCAAGGCCATTGCCAGGTGCAGACGGTTGCGTTCACCGCCCGACAACACTCCAATTTTCTTTTCCTGGTCAGCGCCGGTGAAGTTGAATTTCGACAGGTATGCGCGTGCGTTGACATCGCGGCCGCCCATGCGGAACGATTCAACACCCTGGCTGATTACCTCGTAGACGGTTTTCTCGGGCAGCAGGTCGTGGTGGCGCTGGTCGACGTATGCCACCTTTACGGTTTCGCCTACGTCGAAACTGCCTGCGTCGGCCTGCTCCTGGCCCATGATAAGGCGGAAAAGAGTAGTCTTGCCGGCGCCGTTGGGCCCTATTACGCCCACGATGCCGTTAGGCGGCAGCTGGAAGTCGAGATTATTGAACAGCTGTTTCTTGCCGTAGGCCTTGGCCAGCCCTGTGGCTTCGATTACCTTGTTGCCCAGACGCGGGCCGTTGGGGATGAAAATTTCCAGACGTTCCTCTTTCTGTTTCTGGTCTTCGTTGAGCAGGCGGTCGTAGCTGCTCAGACGGGCTTTTCCTTTGGCCTGACGGGCCTTGGGCGCCATGCGTACCCATTCGAGCTCGCGCTCGAGGGTCTTGCGGCGTTTCGAGGCCTGCTTTTCTTCCATGGCCATGCGCTTGGTTTTCTGGTCGAGCCAGCTCGAATAGTTGCCCTTCCAGGGTATACCTTCGCCTCGGTCGAGTTCAAGAATCCAGCCCGCCACGTGGTCGAGGAAGTAGCGGTCGTGGGTAATGGCGATTACAGTTCCGGGATACTGCTGAAGGTGCTGTTCGAGCCAGTCGATGCTTTCGGCGTCGAGGTGGTTGGTAGGTTCGTCGAGCAGCAGCACGTCGGGTTGCTGGAGCAGCAGGCGGCAGAGAGCCACGCGGCGGCGTTCGCCGCCGGAGAGGGTGTCGACCACCTGGTCGTCGGGCGGGCACTGCAGTGCGTCCATGGCTCGTTCGAGCTTTGAGTCGATGTTCCAGGCGTCGGCTGCGTCGAGTTTGTCCTGTAGTTCGGCCTGGCGTGCGAGCAGAGCGTCGAAGTCTGCGTCGGGGTCGCCGAACGCTTCGTTGATTTTGTCGAATTCGGCCAGCAGGTCCATGATGGGCTGTACGCCTTCGCGCACTACTTCGATTACGGTCTTGCCTTCGTCGAGTTTGGGTTCCTGCTCGAGGTATCCTACCGAGTAACCCGGCGAGAATACCACCTCGCCCTGATAGCTCTTGTCGATGCCGGCTATTATTTTCAGCAGCGACGACTTACCGCTGCCGTTCAGGCCTATGATGCCTATTTTAGCGCCGTAGAAGAAGCTGAGATAAATGTCTTTAAGTACTTGTTTCTGCGGAGGGTAGGTTTTGCTCACGCCTACCATCGAGAAGATGATTTTTTTGTCGTCTGCCATAATGGTGGTGGATTATTTGCGGTGTTTGGGGGCGAAGCGTACAGGATAGTCTACGCTAACTTTGCCGTTGAGGATATTGTTGAGTTTGGCTTTTATAAGCTGCTTGCGGATGGGAGATATGTGGTCGATGAACATTTTACCTTCGAGGTGGTCGCACTCATGCTGCACTATGCGGGCCAGAAAGCCGAAGATTTCTTCTTCGTGAGGTTCGAAGTTCTCGTCGACCCACTTGAGCATGATGTGTTCCACACGGGGCACATTCTCGCTGATACCGGGCAGGCTCAGGCAGCCTTCGCCCATGGAGGTGCGGTCGCCGTCGAGAACTTCCACGCTTGGATTGATAAGAGTCATACGGCGTCCGGCACATTCGGGAAAGCTGTCTTTCACCGGGTCGGCGTCGATAACCACAATGCGGTCGTTGCGGCCTATCTGCGGGGCCGCCAGTCCAACACCTTCCGACTCGTACATGGCCGCGTACATGTCGGCTATGAGCTCTTTCAGGCCCGGATAGTCGGGGGTGATGTCGGTCGATACGGCGCGGAGCACCGGATGACCATATAGATATACGGGTAATTTCATGTTGCTATATTTTTGAGCCGTATTGCCGGCTTTGGAGATAATCGTTGAGTATAATGGTGGCCGATATTTCGTCGACTATGGCTTTGTCGCGCCGGGCCATTTTGCGCATGCCGCCTTCAATCATGGCGCGGTGGGCGAGCACAGAGGTGAAACGTTCGTCGAAGAACTCCACCGGCACAGGAGCTATGAGCTTGCGCAGCCTTCCGATCGACGGGTTGATGTAGCGCATGGAGTCGCTGTCGTTGCCGTGCATGTCGGTAGGATGGCCCACAAGAACCAGACTCACTTCCTCGCGGCGGATGTAGTCGCACACGAATTCGTGCAGGCGCGAAGTTTCCACGGTGGTGAGCCCGTTGGCCACTATGCACAGTGGGTCGGTCACTGCTATACCGCAGCGCCGGCGTCCGAAGTCTATGGAAAGTATACGTGCCATTATTTCTCGGGGCGGTAAAGCAGGGTTACGTTGGCTGTGTGGTTGAACATCCTGTCGGCTACGCGGCACACGTCGTCGAGGGTGGTGCGGCGCTGCAGGTCGACCCTGCTGTTTATGTCGCTGCCGTGCATCACCGACGTTGCCAGTTGCTGGGCGCGATCCAGATAGTTGGTCATGGAGCTTTCGAAGGTGAATTCAAAGCGGTTGAACGACCGTTGCAACTCGTACTCGCTTACTTCGCCCGGCAACGCCAGGCGGCGGGCCTCGTCGAGCAGCATCTGCTCAGCCTTTTCGATTGCCTGCGGCGATTCGTCGGCCATCTGCGCCATCAGCAGCATCAGGCCTTCGTGTTCCGAGCCTATGATCGAGGCTTCGGCTCCGGCGAATATCGGTTCCGGGCCGTGTATCAGCCGGCGCACGTAGCGCGACGACTGTCCGTTGGCCAGCAGGTCGGTGATGGTGTCGGCCACGTAGTAGTCCGGGGTACCGTGCGGGGCCATGGGTATTGCTTTAACAATCATGGTCGAGGGCACGTTGCCGCTCATCTCCACGCGTACGTCCGAGGTGGGAAATCCGGGGTCGGGCAACAGTCGCGGGGCAATTTCGCGGGCCGGAATGGGCGCGAACCATTTTTCGGCCAGTTCAAGAGTCCGTTCCGCCGAAATGTTGCCGCACACAGCCAGCACGGCATTGTTGGGGGCGTAGTGCGAGTAGAACCAGCGCCGGACATCGTCTTCGGTCACCCGGGCTATGTGGTCGGGGTCAATGCCTATTACCGGCCAGCTGTAAGGATGGTCGGCAGCGTATGCGGCGCGTCGCAGCCCGTGCATCAGGTCGCCGTAAGGCTGATTGAGGCATTGTTGTTTGAACTCCTCTATAACCACACGGCGCTGCACCCGGAGTACGTGCGGGTCGAACGAAAGGGCCAGCATGCGGTCGCTCTCGGCCCAGAAGGCGGTTTCGACATTATGGGCGGGTACCTGGGTGTAGAAGTTGGTGAAGTCGTTCGAGGTCCAGGCATTGTCGTTGCCTCCGGCGGCCTCAATGGCCTTGGAATAGTCGGGCACGTTGGCCGAACCGCCAAACATCAGGTGTTCGAACAGGTGCGCAATGCCGGTAAGCCCGCGCGATTCGTCGCGCGAACCTACGTTGTATAGCAGATTAATGGCCACCATGGCCCGCGTGGGTTCGCAGTTGTGAACCACACGCAGGCCATTGTCAAGTGTAAATGTCTGATATATCATTTGATGACCTCGGCAGAGAGGATGCGGATGTCGCTGGTCGGACGGTCGTTGCGGTCGGTCTGGGCCTTTTCGATTTTCTCTACCACGTCCATGCCGGAGAGTACTTCGCCGAATACGGTGTACTGGCCGTCGAGGAATGGAGTGCCGCCAACTGTTTCATACACCTGAGCCACGTCGGCCGGGATGCTGTAGTTGCCTTTGGCTGCGATTTCCTCGGCCTGGGCTATGAATTTCTCCTTCAGAGCTGTCAGGCCGGCGTTATCCTGAGCCTGCTGCATCTGGCGAATCTGGTCCATGTTCTGGTTGGCAAGGCTGTCGAAGATGTTGTACATAGCCTGCTGCTTCATCTGCTCGCTCATTTGGCTCAATTCGGCGGCAGAGTATTTCTTGCCGGTGACGATGTAGAACTGCGAGCCGCTTGATTCCTTTTTGGGGTTAACCTGGTCGCCGGTACGTGCAGCCGACAGGGCACCGCGTTTGTGGAAGTGGTGCGGATAGTAGAATTCGGCGGGGATGGTATAGCCGGGGTCGCCGCTGCCCAGCTGCTGTCCGGGCTTGGCTGTTTTCGAGTCGGGGTCGCCGGCCTGTACCATGAATTCGTTGATTACACGGTGGAAGAGAGTGCTGTCGTAGAAGTTTTCTTCGACGAGTTTGAGGAAGTTGTCGCGGTGGCGGGGAGTATCGCCATAGAGCAGTACTGTGATGTCGCCTTCCGAGGTGTGAATAAGCACCTTGGCATCGTCTTTGGCCGGAAGTCTTTGTGAGTCTTGCATTTGAGTTTCGTTTTTGGTTGAGTCGGCGGAATCGGCGTTGTTTTCGCCACTTTTGTTTCCGCATGCGCCGAAGCATAGCATCAGAGCTGCCGCGCAGAGTAAATTCTTAATCATGTTGATAATATGTAGTTTCGTAGGAGGCTGGTAGAGTGCTTACAGCGAGTCGGCCTTTGGATAGAGCCGTTTGTATATCCGTCGGAAATTGTTGTCGGTGAGTACAAGCTGAGGTGCTTTCTGCCTGTAGTCTTCGCCGTAGAGCGATATCATCAGGTCGGGCAGGTAGCGGTGCTCGCGGTCCTTGTCTATGGTTGCGGCGGTAAGGCTGCGTATTGGTTCTTCAAAGCGAACCGGGTCGATGGCCTGGAGATAGCGGGCCGCTGATGCCAGAAACTGCCCGTTCATGTCCACACCGGTCATATTTTCAATGAGCAGTTTCAGATCTTCGGCGCTTATGCTGTCGATATTGTTGGCCAGGTATTCGTAGGATATGAGTCCGTCGGTGTCCTGACGCAGAATCTTGATAACGTCTTCTGTCATGGTCATTTATGTTGGGTTGCTGTAAAAGTCGGATTCATTGAAGCTTGAGCCGGACAAAGTCGGCCACGAATTCCACAAGCTTGTCGAATGGCATGCTCGACGAGTCGACCGACAGGTGATAGCTGTCAGAGCGCCCCCAGTGCTTGTCGGAATAGAAATTATAGAAATTGGCCCTTAGTTTGTTTGTTTTCTGGGCCAAAGTAATTGCTTGCTGATGGGTGAGCGGGGCCTCGCTGCGCTGCATTATGCGACGCGCACATTCGTCGACAGGAGCGTGTACGAATATGTTTACCACGTTTGGCATGTCGCGCAGCACGTAGTCGGCGGTACGGCCCACAATCACGCAAGGCCCTGCCGAGGCTATTTCGCGTATGAAGTCGCACTGGGCCTTGTAGATGTTGTCGCCGCTGATTGATGATGTTCCGCTGTACCAGTGTACAGGGTTGAAACCCATATTGAAGGCGAATATGCCGGAGAGGAAACGGGGCTCGCGCTCGTCGTTTTCCTCGAAGTAGTCCTTGCTCAGGCCTGCTTTTTCGGCGGCCCGGCTCAGGAGTTCCTTGTCGTAAAATGCTATGCCGAAGTGTCGGGCGAGCGCTTCGGCCAGGGTATGTCCGCCGCTGCCGAACGAACGTCCGACTGTGATTACATATTTTTCAGGCATTTGGGTCATATCGGTTTCGGTTTTTTAAGCTCCACCCTGCCATAGTTGGCGGGGTGGAGTGTGTTGGGAGTTGGTTGTGGGGTACGCAGCAGGTTGCTTATTCCGCTGTTATACCTGGATTTGCTTCTTTTTGTTCGACCGGAGCTGCGAGCAGATGGTCGGGCTGTATGGTTGCCGCCCGGGCCGGTATCTCAGTCCGGTTCTGGGCGGATTCGGCAGCCGTATCGGGGTTGCCGGGTTGTTGTTGAGGCTTCGGCTTTGGAGTTTTGCGCCGTTGCTGCTGTCGCCGCTGCTGTTGCTGTTGCGCACTGCTGTCGGTTTCGATTGCTGTCGGTTCAGTAGTTTCCGGCGCCGGCTGTTGCTTGGGCTTCTCGTTTTTTTGCTTGGTCGACTCGGTTTCGTTGGTCTTAGGTTCCTTGGACGCCTGAGGCATTTTCGGCTCCTTGGATTCTTTTGTTTCCTTGGGCTTTTGTTCCTGAGGTTGTTCTTTGGGCTCTTTCGGCTCCGCTGGTTCTTTGGTGTCCTTGTCGGCCTTGGGCTTTTGAGGCTTGGCTTTGTTTTTAGCTTTGTTTTTAGCTTTGGCGTCTTTTTCGTCGGCGTTTACATCTGTAGCCTCGCTGCCGTCAAGGCGTTTCTTGGCCTTGTTTTTCTTGTCGGTCGACGACGAGTTGGTGTCTTTGTCCTCGCGCAGGTCGAGTTCGTTGCCTTCGCTGTCCACCACTCGGTACTGCAGGTAGGCGAGCGACTGGTCGGGCACAATCTTGAAGCAACGGCCCAGTTGCGAACGCCATTTGCGGTACATCGAAAAAATCAGGCCTTTTTTGATGTAGGCGTCGACAAACGGATGCACATACATCACAAAGCCTTTAAGAGCCATGCTGTTGACTACATAGTCGAGTTTTTCGTACAGAGTGTCGGTAAACAGCAGCGATGGCTGTACTTCGCCTTTGCCGAAGCACGACGGGCAGGTTTCGGTGGTGGTGATGTCGAGTGCCGGACGAACGCGCTGGCGTGTAATCTGCATAAGGCCGAATTTGCTCAAAGGCAGAATGTTGTGGCGGGCACGGTCGTTGGCCATGACTTCGCGCATGTGTTCGTAGAGCTGCTGTCGGTGCTCGCTCTTGTTCATGTCGATGAAGTCAATTACAATGATGCCGCCCATGTCGCGCAGACGCAGTTGCCGGGCAATCTCGTCGGCAGCACGCAAATTTACCTCCAGGGCGTTGGTTTCCTGGTCGTTGGTAGCCTTGGAGCGGTTGCCGGAGTTTACGTCGATTACGTGCAGAGCCTCGGTATGCTCTATGATTATGTAGGCGCCGGATTTGAACGAAACCGTTTTTCCGAAGCTCGATTTAATCTGACGTGTAATCGAGAAATGGTCGAAAATAGGTTCGGTTCTTGAGTAGAGCTTTACGATTTCGGCCCTTTCGGGGGCAATGAGCGTCACATATTTCTGAATCTGCGAGAATGTGGCGGGGTCGTTAACATAAATGCTTTCGAACGATGGCGAGAACACATCGCGGAGCATGCCTACAATGCGGCTTTCCTCTTCGAATACCAGTGCCGGCGCGGTCGCCGACTGGGCTTTGGCTATAGCCTCATCCCAGCATTGCACCAGGGTTTTGAGCTCGTGGTTGAGTTCGGCCACCCGCTTGCCCTCGGCCGAGGTGCGTACGATTACGCCGAAATTCTTGGGCTTGATGCTTTCGATGAGCTTGCGCAGGCGCAGTTTCTCTTCGGTCGACTTTATTTTCTGCGAAATCGAGATTTTGTCGCTGAATGGAATCAGCACCAGAAAGCGCCCGGTGAATGTGATTTCGGTGGTAAGGCGCGGGCCTTTAGACGAAATGGGCTCCTTGACAATCTGCACCATCAGCTCGCGGCCCGGCTGAAGCAGGTCGGAGATTGTGCCGTGTTTGTCGATGTCGGGCAGCAGCTTGAGATTTTTTATAGAGGGGAGAGTTTTTTTGTCGTCGAGTAGCCGGCCGACGAATTCCGAGTAAGAAGCAAAGTGCGATCCTAAATCCAGATAGTGCAGGAAAGCATCCTTTTCGTAGCCCACGTTTACAAAGGCGGCATTAAGCCCCGGCATGAGTTTTTTTACTTTTGCCCGGTAAATGTCGCCCACAGCATAGGAGATGTTGCGGGCTTCTTTCTGCAAAGAAACCAGCCTTGAGTCCTCCAGCAGGGCAATCGACACCTCGTTGGGGGAAACATCTACAATGAGTTCACTTTTCATGTTTGTTTACAGTGGGGTTGTTGCACAGTGTTTGAAAGTTAAGCGCAGGGCTGTTTATATACAAAAAGAACAAACATAGACGAGGCATAGCTCCCCGTTTGAGAGAGACCCCGATCCAAGTTTGTTCTTCGTATGAGCGATTAGATTTCGTCTCAGATGAGCCATCGGCATGCGGAGGCTCAGCCTTGCGCAATCCGCCGGATTATTTTTTCTTGTGACGGTTCTTTCTCAGACGTTTTTTGCGTTTGTGAGTAGCCATCTTGTGGCCTTTTCTTTTCTTTCCGCTGGGCATTTTATAAGCGTTTTATATGGTTAATATTATCGGTTGATTCAATTTGGTTGCCGTGCGGCCGGAGCCGTGCGGCGGAAGCTGATTAAGCCTTGACCTGCTCCATGAAGACCTTTGCGGGCTTGAATGCGGGAATCTTGTGGGCGGGTATGATGATAGTGGTATTTTTAGAGATGTTGCGGGCAGTCTTTTCCGAACGGGTCTTGATGATGAAGCTGCCGAAACCGCGGAGGTAAACGTTTTCACCCTGAGTGAGCGATTCCTTTACTACTTCCATGAACTTTTCTACTGTTTCGAGTACGGCTATTTTGTCAATGCCGGTGGATTTTGCGATTTCGTTAACGATGTCGGCTTTAGTCATTTTCGTTATAAATTTTTGATGAATGGTTGGTTGTGCTGTTACGCTTTCAGCGTGCAAAAAAACACGGCTTTCACACAGCCGCCTGATTTTGCGTCTGCAAATATCGGACTTTTTTTTGAAACGCGCGCAATTTTAAGGCTAAAAAGTTGCAGTTCATGCATAATTTAGCCTTTTTTTAACTCGAAAAGGCCCTTTAGGGGGCTTCTGTGGTGTGGTCGTCGAGTGCTTTTACTTCAATGACGCTGTTGGTCGGGCCTGCCACGGATTCATGGTTGCCGGACTCTGCGGCGGGTGCCGAGGCTTGGCGCAGAGCTTTGCGGTTGGCGGTGCCTATGAGTATGCTCTCGGCCAGCATGGCGATACCGAACAACACGAACGATATGCCTGTGACGAGCATTATTATCTGCTCGGTGTGGTCGAATCCCGGTTTTTGGATGAATACGTAGATGGCACCTCCGAGCATAAGTACAGGCGCTGCGAAAAGCCACGCCGGCAGGCGCAGCGGCCGGCATCCTATGGCAAGCATGTAGAACTGGTACAGCGCCGCCATAGTTATAAGCAGTGCGAACACAAAGGGTACGAGCGGCGTGAACGTCGATGTGAATATCAGCAGGCTCACTCCAAGTATTACCGCCGCTCCGGAGCTAATCCATGTCACGGCTGAACTGAGGCTCGAACGGCTGCGAGGCTTGCGCCCGGCGTTTATGGCTGCCTCGATTTCTTTTTTCCCGGGCCGGTCGGCCATATAGGCGAAGATATTCAGTAGTCCGCTTACGATAAACATTATACCGCCTACGATTACCACTCCGTCAGTCTTGGTGGTTCTGTAAGTGAGAATCAGTATCAATCCGGCCACAAGAAACAATATGGCTGACAGCAGAAGTGAACGTCCTTTCATAAATAATAATGTATTTGGTGTTGTGCAAAGTTAGTAAAAATTAAACATTCGGCACAGCGAATATGTTTGGAAAATATAACCATAACAGAAAAATGTATGAAACGACGCCTCTATCTTCTGCTTTTATCGGCAGCTCTGTTGTTCGGCCTTTCGGCATGCGGGCCCGGACCGCATGTACACATGTATGGTGGAATGGACAGCCACGGCGGCCCGTACTATGGTGCCGGGTGGGATTATGACTCGCATCACCACGGCAAAAAACATAAAAAGCATAAAAAGAAAAAGAAATACAAATACAAATACGAAAAACACCATAAGACCTGCCGGAGTCACGACCATCATGACGACTGACCGCCGTAAATAATCATGTCCATATCGTCGAACCTGCCTAAACTGCGCTATATAGCTTGGCAGTCCCGAATTAAATGCTTAAATTTGCAGCAATGCATAATTAAGCATTTTTTTTATGAAATCCCAAACCGAATCTAAACCATTTTACAAACGCATCGGCCTTCTTGGCTACATTGTCGCCGGCATGCTCACGGGTGTGCTCGCCGGCTGGGGCCTGCCCGATTGGGCAGTTCGTATTTTAGTAACTTTCAACGGCCTGTTCAGCCAGTTTCTGGGCTTTATCATACCGCTGCTTATCCTGGGGCTTGTGGCTCCGGCAATAGTTGATATAGGCAAGGGAGCAGGCAGGATGCTGCTGTTTACGGTGGCGCTGGCATACGTGGCCACATTGTGTGCCGGATTGCTGTCGTACTTCACCGGAGTAACCTTCTTCCCGCATATGATACAGCCCGACCAGTATCTTGGCGCCGTAGCCGAAGCCCGTAGCCTCAGCCCCTATTTCACCATTGCCATGCAGCCGCTGATGACTGTAACATCGGCCCTTGTACTGGCCTTTGTGCTGGGTCTGACAGTGGCCAACTTCACCACCACAGCGCTGAAAAATGTGCTGCTCGACCTTCGCCTGGTAATAGTGAGTGTAATCCGCTCGGTGATAGTTCCACTGCTGCCGCTGTACATACTTGGTATATTCGCCGACATGACCTACAGCGGCCAGGTAGTGGCCAT
The DNA here is from genome assembly GCA_910578365.1 of uncultured Muribaculaceae bacterium. Classification (GTDB taxonomy): domain Bacteria; phylum Bacteroidota; class Bacteroidia; order Bacteroidales; family Muribaculaceae; genus CAG-873. Next base: position 1,504 of record CAJTRC010000040.1, on the reverse strand, counting down.
AGTAGCCACATTTATTAAAGTGATAGGTGTGATATTCGTGCTGCATTTCATGCTGCTGTTTGTACAATATCTTATAGGAGGCTGGATAGGACGCAAGAACCCCTTCCGCTGCATGAAACTGATAATTCCGGCATACCTTACAGCGCTGGGCACCGCTTCGTCGGCGGCCACCATACCGGTGACACTTCGCCAGGCCAAGGCCATGGGAGTCGATCCTGCCGTGGCCGACTTCACTGTGCCTCTGTGTGCCACTATCCATATGTCGGGCAGTACACTCAAGCTGGTGGCATGCGCGCTGGCGCTGATGATACTGCAGGGCCATGCCTATGATTTGGGCATGTTCATGGGCTTCATAGCCATGTTGGGCATAACCATCATAGCGGCTCCGGGAGTTCCCGGCGGTGCGGTCATGGCCTCGCTGGGTCTGCTCAGCGGCATACTCGGTTTCAGCGATGCCGACAACGCCCTGATGATTGCTTTGTACATAGCCATGGACAGTTTCGGCACGGCCTGTAACGTCAGCGGCGACGGCGCTCTGGCTCTCATCGTCAACCGTGTGTTTGGTAAGAAACAGTACGCCTGATACAATTAGAGGGTGTTTAATTTTTGTATTTCGTAGAACGCATCGCCGAATCAGTGAGCTTCATATAATACTGCCTTTGTTCGGGGCTAAGCCGTTCTATGGCGTAGCGGAGCATGGTGCGAGGCATGTGCGGTGCGTGGCGGTCGAGAAAATCCAGCAGGTACGTCATGCCGCCTCGTTTGCCTATTTCGCGCATCATCCAGCCCGAGGCTTTGTGCATGAGGTCGTGGCGGTGTGTCAGAAAGCCTTCGGCCAGACGCAAGGCATCGTCGTACTCGCCTCCGGATATCATAGTCCAGGTGGCAACCATTGCCACGCGCTGGTGCCACAGCCGGCCGTCCATGGCTGCCAGCTGATACAGCAAATGGCGTTCTTCCGGACGGTCAAGCAGATAGTCCCCCAATATTTTCGGAGCCACCACGTCGACCAGGTCCCAGTTATTGCCATGTTCGATTGCAGAGAGATAGAAGTCGACAATGTGGCACAGCATTGTGTTGTCGCGCCGTTTTTTTGCCTGCTGATACAGCTCGATGAGCAACAGGAATCCGGCTAGGCGCACTTCGTGCCAGGGACTGTCGAGCAGTGGCGGAATATCGGCCATGCCGGCTTGGGAGCGAAATTCCTTTACAAGCGTGCGGGTCTGCGGTACACGCAGGCCCAGAAAACGGTCGCCCTCGCCATATTCGCCGGGACCGGTCTTGAAGAAGCGCATCAGATGTGTGGCTTGCTTTTCATCGGCCAAGGCCTCCATGCGCTGTATGAGCTGAGTATATATCGAGTTGCAAAGTTACTACAAAAAAGTGAAATGCGGAAAGATATAGTGATAGAATTGAGTTACAAGGGTTTTGGTTGAAGTGGCGATAATCCGTGAAGCCATTACAATCCCTGCCGAAGCCAAATCCTGACGCCGCTACGTTACTT
>CAJTRC010000039.1 GCA_910578365.1 uncultured Muribaculaceae bacterium | reverse complement strand
TTTAGATGTAAAAGCATGGGGACCTATCGTACTTAATGGAGTCAACCAACATGACATCTGCCTTATTCCATGCTTGAATATCCTGAAATTTGAAGTTGAAATTATTCAAAAACATTTAACCGTACAAATGTACGACATGATTAGTACCCACGCCCTCTCAAACCCCTCTGAGAATCAGACAATTTGCCCAAATAAGAAAAAATTAGTAAATTTTCGTATCTTTGCGAAATGAAAAAGAACGATATTATTGTGGCAACCGCAGTGGCGGCAGCCATCTCATTCACAGCATGCGCCGGTTCGGCCTCGGGCAACACCGGCACAAATGCCGATACAACTGCATGCGTACACGCGACATGCAACGACACTGAACCTTCGCAGGCTCCACGTATTGAAACCGACTCGGTACACTGGGCCGACACGCTGCGCATGGGCAATTGCCTGGCAAAGGCAGAAGTAGCAGGACAATATCCGGTGGCCGGCATAACACCGCTGGTCGACAGTGTGCGCGCATGGCTGGGCGACCAGCTCAGCCGCAGCGTGCAGAACAGCAGCGACCGGATGTTCAAACCCTCTGCCGCCGACCTGGCTTCGGGCAGCCGCCTGGCAGCCGCCTGCGGCAAAGCAATGCTCGAAAGCGCCCGCAGCGATTTCAAAGACTTTGTCAAAGAAGATTTCAGCATCAAGTACGAATTCAGCAACAGCTTCGGACCTTCGTACCGGACCGACAAGCTGCTGACATATTATTTCAACAGCTACGTATATCTGGGCGGAGCTCATGGCGGTTCGCTTGGCAGCGGCCAAAGTTTCGATGCCAATACCGGACAGATGCTAACCGCCGGCAATATATTCCTGCCCGACAAAAAAGCCGAACTCACCAACCTTGTCCGCGAGGCCCTGTGGCAACAGTATTTCAAGGAAGACTGCGAGGAGGGTGCCACCCTCTCCGACATTCTGCTTATCAATCCGGCCAAGCTGGAGCTGCCTGCCACTCCGCCGCTGTTCTCCGACAAAGGCCTGATATTCATATATCAGCAGTACGAAATCGCGCCCTACGCCTACGGCATGCCCGCCTGTGTGCTGCCTTACAGCGTAGTCAAGCCGCTGATGAACCGCGAAGCAGCCCTACTGACGGATTAATTCGTTAAGACTATATTTTTCACATGGCAATTGCCATCCGGCCGATAGGGCACGGCAGGGACGCCGTGCCCTATCGGCATTGCCACCCGGATTTATAGATTAAAATTACGCCAACACGCGCGTAGGCGGTATTTTGTAAAAAGTGTGAAAGCGGAATACATTCCGGTAAATTTTTCGTAACTTTGTGGATTAATAACACAGTCAATGATAAAACGAATAATAGACCAGAAGCAGATTGCACGCCTGAAGCAGTTGCTCGAACACGCCACCAAGGCAGTCATAACCTGCCATATCAGCCCCGACGGCGATGCCCTCGGCTCGTCGCTGGCCCTGTGCCGCGTGCTTATGAACATGAGCATCGACGCCAAGGTCATCACCCCCGACAGCGTGTCGGCCAATTTGCAGTTCCTGCCGGGAGCCAAGGACATAGTCGACGGCAACCGATACTCCGACTACGCCCGCACACTATTCTGCGACGCCGATGTGGTATTTTGCCTCGACTTCAACGCCCCGAGCCGCATTGACCGCCTGGCCACAGCCCTGAACGCATCGAAGTCGCCCAAAGTACTCATCGACCACCATCTCGACCCGGCCGACTTCACCGATGTGACCATCTCTCATCCCGAGATGTCGTCGACCTGCATGCTGCTGTTCCGTGTTCTATGTCGTCTGGAGCTTTTCGACCTTATCGACAAAACAGCCGCCGAACTGATTCTGGCCGGCATGATGACCGATACAGGCAACTTCTCTTACAACGCCTCAGACCCCGAAATATACATCATAGTAAGCGAGCTACTGAAAAAAGGCGCCAACAAAGACATACTCTACAAACGCCTGTTCAACACTTTCAGCGAAAGTTCGCTGCGCATCAACGGATACGCGCTGGCCGAAAAAATGGAACTCTTCGCCGACGAACATGCCGCCCTGATTACACTGTCGCGCGAGGAGCTCAACCGCTTCCACTACAGCAAAGGCGATACCGAGGCTCTGGTGAACCGTCCGCTGGCCATACCCGGAGTAGTGTACAGCTGCTTCCTGCGCGAAGAAGACGGCTACGTGAAAGTGTCGATGCGAAGTGTTGGCGACTTTCCGGTCGACAAACTCTGCAACGAATACTTTGGCGGCGGAGGCCACCGCAATGCCGCCGGCGGCGAATACCGGGGCAGCCTCGAGCAGTGCGCCGAGCTATTCCGCAGCCTTCTGAAGCGCAACCGCGAACTATACATCGATAAATCATGCACCGAAATATGAAATCAGCAAAAACACTTGCGGCCGTAATGCTGGCCGCAGCGTCGCTGGGCTTAGGCAGCTGCGACGACAACAAGTCGTACGCCGAACTGCTCAACGATGAAGCCCACTACATCAACAACTTTCTTGTCGACAATATCGTAATACCGCAGGTACCCGCCGACACCGTGTTCATCACCGGCAAGGACGCTCCTTACTACAAAATCGACGAAGACGGCAACATGTACATGCAGGTAATCAACCCCGGCACCAAAGACAATAAAGTAAAAAACGACGAACTGATATATTTCCGCTTTATGCGCTACGACATGCGCTCGTACGATTCGTCCACAGGCACATTCAGTTCATCGTGGGGCAATGAAGACGACCTCAGCCTTATCAACGCATCGTTCCGCTATCAGAACTACCAGCTGGCTTCATCGGCCCAGTGGGGCGCAGGCATACAGACTCCGCTCAACTACCTGCCGGTAGACTGCGAGGTAAATCTGGTTGTAAAATCGCGCTACGGCTTTACCGACGAAGAAGCCAATGTGATTCCCTACCTCTACCACCTGCGCTACTTCAGACCCAAAATCTGACAGCAGCACACTTCCTGTAGCAAAAACAACATAAAATAATCCATCACATACACACATAACATGCCACTGATTAAATCGATATCGGGCATCCGAGGTACCATTGGCGCCGAGCCCGGCTGCGGACTTACTCCGCTGGACATTGTAAAATTCACTGCCGCCTATGCCACATTCATCAAACGCGCCAACGAAGGCCGGCGCTGCGTAATCGTAGTAGGCCGCGACGCCCGCCTATCGGGCGATATGGTATGCGACCTCGTATGCGGTACCCTCAAGGCTATCGGATGCGACGTAGTCAACATAGGACTTGCCTCCACCCCTACCACCGAAATAGCCGTAGTGGCCGAGAACGCACAGGGTGGCCTCATACTCACAGCCTCGCACAATCCCCGCCAGTGGAATGCGCTGAAACTGCTCAACGCCAAAGGCGAATTCCTCAACGACGCCGAAGGTAAGGAAGTGCTGCGGATAGCCGACGAAAGCGAATATAAATTCGCCGAAGTCGACCAGCTGGGCCACGAATCGGCCAATACCACATACAACCGCCGCCACATCGAGCAGGTTCTTGCCCTCGACCTGGTAGACACGGAAGCCATACGCAACGCACACTTCACCGTGGCAGTCGATGCTGTCAATTCGGTAGGCGGCCTAATCATACCACAGCTGCTGCGTGCCTTGGGCGTGGAAAATATAATCGAACTCAACTGCGAACCCAACGGCCACTTCGCCCACAATCCCGAGCCCATACCCGAGAACCTTACCGGCATATCCGAACTGATGCGCAGTAGCGGTGCCGACGTAGGCTTCGTGGTAGACCCCGACGTGGACCGTCTGGCCATAATTCAGAACGGCGGCGAAATGTTCGGCGAAGAATACACACTCGTATCGATTGCCGACTATGTGCTGCGCCACACCCCCGGCTCAACCGTAAGCAACCTCAGCTCCACCCGCGCCCTGCGCGATGTAACCGAAGCCCTGGGCTGCACCTACACAGCCGCCGCAGTAGGTGAAGTGAACGTAACAACCGAAATGAAGCGCACCGGCGCCGTTATCGGCGGCGAAGGCAACGGCGGCGTGATATACCCCGCCTCGCACTATGGCCGCGACGCATTAGTGGGCGTGGCTCTCTTCCTTACCCTGCTGGCCAAGAGCGGTAAAAGCGTAAGCGAACTCCGCGCCACCTACCCCGCCTACTCCATCCACAAAACCAAAGTAGAGCTCAAGCCCGAACTTGATGTCGACGCACTCCTGCTTGCCGTAAAAGCAAAATATGCCGGTGAACGCATCACTGATATCGACGGCGTGAAAATCGACTTCGCCGACAGCTGGGTACACCTGCGCAAATCAAACACCGAGCCGATAATCCGCGTGTACGCCGAGGCCCACACCGACGCTTTGGCCGCCGAGCTGGCCCGGTCGGTCAAAGACGTCATACTGTCCATGTGCTGAACCAAATTATTTGCCATGTTGTTATAGTTGCATATTCCTAAACTTACAATACTATAACATCATGGCAAAAGCAAAGAAAAGCATTAAAGGCACAAAAACCGAAGCGAATCTGGTAAAAGCCTATATCAGCGAATCTGCGGCTTATACCCGATACACCTATTACGCCAAACAGGCCGACAAAGAAGAATATTACCCCATAGGCCAAGTATTCCGCGAAACAGCAGAAAACGAAATCCACCACGGCAAAGTATTCTTCAAACTCCTTGAAGGCGGAAAAGTAAATGTGACAATCGACCCCGACGCCGGCGTGATAGGCAATACAGCCGAAAATCTGGCCACAGCCGCTGCCGAGGAAGAAGCCGAGGGTATCGAGCAGTATATCGCAGCCGCTAAAGTGGCCGACGAAGAAGGATTCACCAAAATCGCCGAACACTTTCGCGCCATAGCCGAAATTGAAAAGCGACACCGCGAACACTTTCTGTGGTATCTCGACCAGGTAAAGAAAGGCACCGTGTGGAAACGCAAAAAAGCCATCAAGTGGCAGTGCCTGGAATGTGGCTACGAATACGAAGGTACCGAGCCACCGGCTGTGTGCCCGGCATGCGACCATCCATACCAGCACTACATGGCCATGGACTTCGAATAAACGTTCTCAGACTTATCAATAGAAAAAGGCGTGCCTGCAACCGCATGGTTGGGGCGCGCCTTTTATGAAATCACAGCACAATACATCCATTATGGAAATTACCAATCTTCTGTTCTGTGCCGGAGCATTAGGCCTGTCGTCGCTCATAGGCTCCGCCATAGGCCTGCTGATAAAACGCATACCTCACAACTGGAACGACACTTTTCTGGGATTTTGTGCCGGCATGATGCTGGCAGCGTCGATAGTATGTCTGATATTGCCATCGATTGAGATGACTCCGGCCTCCGGATGGTGGCAGATAGTTCTGGGTATAGTCTGTGGCGTGGACCTGATTGGAGCGCTCGACCGCTTTACACCCCACCTGCATCACCTATCGGGTATGAAGGAAGAAGAGCGCCACGCCAACAATGCGTCGCTCAACCGCACCTTGCTGTTCGTCATGGCCATAGCCCTGCACAAGCTACCCGAAGGCATGGCTACCGGAGTATCGTTCAACGGCGACCAGGACAATGCCATGGCGATAGCCTTTACAATCGCCCTGCAGAACCTGCCCGAAGGCATGGTGGTGATAACACCCCTGCTGGTGGCCGGAGTACGCTTTCTGAACACCTTGCTTATAGGCGTTGCCGTGGCGCTGCTGGAGGTAGCCGGTGTATTCGCCGGATACTTCATCGGCGACATTTCGGCTGCCTTCCTGCCCTTCCTGTTAGCTATGGCAGGCGGCGCCATGCTCTACGTGATAAGCGACGAGATGATACCCGAAACCCACTCGCACGGCTTCCAGAAGCAGGCCACCTACGCCCTGGTGGCAGGCGTGGTGTGCATGCTCTTCATCGAGGCGCTGGTGTGAAATCTCATTTCCACCACCGGTGGAAGTGATGGACGGGACCGTGGCCGATGCCAATCTGATAGTCGGCACCGGCCTTTATGGCGTCGGATATATACTTTTTTGCACCTCGCACGGCATCGTTGAGGTCATAGCCGAGTGCAAGCATGGCCGCTATGGCCGACGACAGTGTGCAGCCGGTACCGTGGGTGTTGGCGGTTACGACTCTGGGCGATGTCAGGCGAAGCATCTCGCCGCTTTCGGCATTGTAAAAATAATCGGTCAGTTCGGCGTTATCGAGGTGTCCGGCCTTGAGCAGTACCGACACTTTGCCACCTCCTGTTTCTGAGAGAGAGCGGGCGGCATCTTCGAAGTCGGACTGTCCGTCTATTTTATGGCCAAGCAGCAGTTCGGCCTCGGGCAGATTGGGTGTAATCACACGCGAGTACGGAATCAGTTGCGAGGCCAGGGTGCCTGCGGCATCGGGCAGCAGCAGCGGATCGCCCGAGGTAGCCACCATCACCGGGTCGAGGACTACGTCGCGCAGGAGAGGATACTCGCGCATCGTGTCGAGTACGCCAAGTATCAGCTCGCTGCTGTGCAGCATACCTATCTTCACGGCATCAGCGCCGACATCCGACAGCACCGAGCGTATCTGTCCTTTCACAAACTCCACCGGTATTGGATGTACGCCGTACACTCCGGCTGTGTTCTCGTCGACCACGGCCACCACGGCGGTGGAGCCGTAAACTCCAAGGGCCGAGAAAGTTTTGAGGTCGGCCTGGAGGCCGGCACCGCCCGACGGGTCGCTGCCGGCTATAGTCAGGGCTGTATGATAGCGTTTCATATCAGTGTCGGATTTCATCAGGCCACTGCTCCATATTGTATGCGCTGTGCCAGAAGAGCCATTCCATTCGGGCTGCCTGCACGAATATTTCGGTCATGCGGGCGCGCACTTCGTCGGAGGCACGCGCAGCCAGGTCGTCGCAGATTGCAATCGCACGGGCGTTCGATTTGTCGAATTCCTCGTTCGAATAGGCCTTAATCCAGTCGGCGTACGGATTGCCCTCGATTCGTGCAGTCCGGAATATATGGCATCCTACAGCCCAGTATATCCAGAAGCATGGCAGAATAGACGCCGCCTCAACGGCCACGTCGTCGTAGGCCTGTGCTTTGAGCAGCGAAGTATACAGCAGGCAGGCGGGCGACATCACACGTGGCCCGTCGCTTACATACAGCGAGTGCAGAGCCTTCTCCATGTACACGCCGTCGCCGGCGAATTTCAGAAAATCCTCTACCTGAGTCATATCGGCCAGACGCGATGCTATATGGGCCAGCACACGGCTGTATACATTTATATACAGGCTGTCCTGACCGATATAGAAATTGAACCGTTCGACCGAGAGGGTACCCTCTTTTAGTTCGGTTATAAACGGCAGTTTGAGTATCGCCTCGTAAACCGGCTCGGCGGCTTTCCATGCCGAGATGCTCCATTTCGTTTCCATTGTTCAGTAATTTATAGTTTGTGTAGTCATTTCAAGACAGTCGACTGTCAGCAGCCGGCCTTCAAGTGGCTTTCCGAAGCCCGCAATCAGTTTTATAGCCTCGCAGGCCTGCAGGCAACCTATGTATCCGGCCACGGCGCCTATCACGCCTTTTACTCTCTGAGGCAGGCCACAGAGGTAATCGCGGTCGGGATAAAGGCGGCTATAGCAATACCCGACTGCAGGATTGAACACCGTCACCTCGCCGGAAAATTCGCTAAGCGCTCCGTGTACCCAGCGGCGACCGGCTGCGGCGCAGGCATCGTCGATAAGGTAGCGGGTGGCAAAGTTGTCGCAGCAGTCCATAACGAGGTCGAAACGGTCTGTCAGCCCCGGAGCGTTGGCCTCGGTAAAGCCTTCACACAGGGGCTCAAGCCTGATTTCGGAGTTTATGGCGGCGAGGCGTCCGGCGGCGGCAATGGCCTTTGGCATGCCTGTCTGGGCCTCGGAGTACAATGTCTGGCGCTGTAGATTGCTGATGCTTACCACATCGTGGTCAGCAAGGCCTATATACCCTACTCCGGCACCGGCCAGGTAAGTGGCGACAGCAGAGCCCAGGCCGCCCACGCCCACTATAAGCACACGTGCCTCCAGAAGCCTGCGCTGGCCTTCCGGCCCTAACTGCCGCAGCATGGTCTGGCGCGAGTAACGTTCGTTTTCTTCCATGGTTCAACTGCAGTATTCAGCCTCCCGGGCGGAGTTTTCGTCAAATACAGCATCCCAGTCTTTCCACACCGGCTCGCGCCCGAGAGCGCGCAGGTCGGCAGCCACCTCGCCGGGCGAAGTACGGTCGCTCACGGCAAACTGCTCCAGCGAACTCGGATACACCGCGTAGCCGCCCGGATCGGTCTTGCTGCCGGCGCTCATGGAGGTTACACCGAGTGTGGCCATATTATTACGCAGGCGGTGGTCTTCGCGGGTGCTGTAGCTTATGTCCACATCATGGTCGAAGAGGCGGAAGGCAAAGGTGAGCTGTGCCAGCTCGCGGTCGCTCATCACCACATTGGGCTGAAAGCCGGACTCCGACGGACGCATGCGCGGGAAGTTCACCGCATAGCGTGTCTTCCAGTATTTCTTGCGCAGATAGGCCAGATGGCGGGCCATCATGGTCACATCGGTACGCCAATCTTCCAGACCTATCAGCACACCCATGCCTATTTTATGCACTCCGGCCATGCCCATGCGGTCGAAGCCGTCGCAGCGCCATTCGAATTTCGATTTCATGCCTGCGGGATGATAGATTTTGTAGCGTTCACGGTTGTATGTTTCCTGAAAACAGGTCACGCCGTTAAGGCCGGCACGGGTCAGGCGGCTATAGTCATTGGCCGAAAGCGGCATCACCTCTATCGACAGATTGCTGAAGTATGGGCGGCACACTTTCAGGGCCTGTTCAATATATTCCACGCCGGCTATACGCGGGTTCTCGCCCGTTACCAGCAGCAGATTCTCAAAGGGTCCGAGCTGCTTTATGGCCTTGCACTCGCACTCTATCTGCTCGGGAGTAAGTACCACACGGTCTATGCGGTTGTGACGGTTGAAACCGCAGTACACACACGAGTTGGTACACGAATTGGTTATGTACATGGGTATGTACATACTCACCACCTTGCCGAAACGCTGCTCGGTGATTGCCCGGCTACGGCGTGCCATAAATTCGAGATACGGCTCGGCTGCGGGCGATATCAGGGCCATGAAGTCGCGGTCGGTCAGCACGGTGCGGGCCAGGGCGCGACGCACGTCGGCATCAGTCATGGCTGCAATCTGCGCCGTGGTGTCGGCCCAGGAGTATTTTTTCAGTTCGTCAGAAAACATCACAGCAGGAATGAGGTTAACGGACTCGAGGCATCGGCGCAGTCGCTCACCGCACCCAGACCGGCGTCGAATGCCTCGCGGCCTGCACGGGTGGCGGCAGCGAATGCACTGGCCATACGCACCGGGTCGCCGGCCACGGCAATAGCAGTATTTACCAGCACGGCATCGGCTCCCATTTCCATGGCTTCGGCCGCATGCGACGGTGCGCCCAGACCGGCGTCGACAACTACCGGCACATTGCTCTGCTCTATGATTATACGCAGCAGGTCGCGCGTAACCAGACCTTTATTGGAGCCTATAGGAGCGGCCAGAGGCATCACGGCGGCAGTGCCGGCTTCTTCGAGCCGCTTGCACAGCACAGGGTCGGCCTGTATGTACGGAAGCACCACAAAGCCCAGGCGGGCAAGTTCTTCGGTAGCCTTCAGGGTTTCCACCGGGTCGGGCAGCAGATAGCGTGGATCGGGGTGTATCTCGAGTTTTATAAATTCTGTACCGAAGGCCTCGCGGGCTAATTGTGCGGCGAACACGGCCTCACGAGCGTCGCGGGCACCTGAGGTGTTGGGCAGCAGCTGTATGCCTTCATGAGTTATATGGCGCAGCATGTCGTCGTTGCGGTTGTTCATGTCGATGCGCTTCATGGCTACAGTTACCATTTCTGTTTCCGAAGCCAGTATGGCCTGCTCCATCTCGGTGTTGCTGCGGAATTTACCGGTGCCTAAAAATATGCGCGAGCTGAACTCGCGGCCACCGATTATAAGTTTTTCCATGTTTATAAGAATTTTTTTGTTTCTTCAATAGGATTTTCGGCTCGCAGTATGCTGCCGCTTACTGCTACGCCTGCGGCTCCGGCCTGCCTTATCGTGGCCACATCGCAGGCTGAGATGCCTCCGATGGCCACTACAGGCACGGTTATGCCTTCGGCGCGTGCGGCGGCTATTATGCTGCGGTAGCCTTCGAGCCCGAGAACCGGACTGAGATTCTTCTTGGTAGTGGTGAAGCGAAATGGCCCCAGACCTATATAGTCGGCCCCGGCGGCAACAGCGGCACGTATATCGCCGAGGGTATTGGCTGTTGAACCTATGATTTTGGCAGGGCCCAACAGCCGGCGGGCCTCGTCGGCGGGCATGTCGTTTTTGCCTAAATGCACACCGTCGGCACCGAGGATGTGCACCAGTTCCACGTGGTCGTCAATAATAAATGTAGCTCCGTAGTGGCGGCACAATTCGGCGGCCTTGCGCCCTACCTCGGCCACCAGAGCCTGCGGAGTGTCTTTCATGCGTAGCTGCACCCAGCGGCAACCGCCTCGTAATACAGCCTCGATTCCCTGCAGCTGTGCATCGGCACTGTCGCCATGCGATATGAACTGCAGGCGGAAATGTCCGGGCTTAACTACGGCCTTCCATAGCGCCCCGAGCATGGCCGCGCCTCCGAAACCTGCGGCCTCGAGTTCGTCCAGCCGTGCCGGGGTGACGCCACCGAGGGCATACACCTTGTGGCACAGATAGGGCCGCAGCTCATCGACGGTGAACCGCGGCTTATACCCCTGCTTGGATATGCTCGGATACACAGGACTGATAAACACATAGTCGTAGTCGGCAGCATGTACACGCAGCTCGTCGACACTGTGCAGCGAGCGGCTTACAAGACCGGTCCAGCCTGCGGGGGCCACGGGATAGCGACTATTGAGATGTACCCCTCCGACACCGTAGCCGGCGGCAAGTTCATGGTGGTCATGCAGCGAAATGCGCTCACGCAATTCAGCCGGGATTTGTGCAATTAGCGCCGCCATGCAGTCGGCCTTGCAGCCGGGCTTGCGCAGATGCACGCGGCTTACCTCGCCCCTGCGCAGCATGGTCGTTATTGCCTTGGCCTCATGCGGATAAAAATAGGGCAATGTTATGGCAATAGTTTCCATCAGCCTCCGCAAACAGCTCGTATTACCGTTATTTTCATACCCTCGACAAGCTCGGTATTAGCCCAGCAGTCACGCGGTACCACACAATTGTCCACGGCCACGGCAACACCGCGACCGTCAAGATTTTCCAGTTCGAGTATTTGCAGAAGTGTTTTGCAATCGCCTTCTACAGCTACTTCGTGGTGATTTATTTCTACTTTCATTTCACAAAGATTAGCCGAGAGGGGATTGACGCCAGATACAGCATCAGACACAGGTTGTAGACGAGTCCTTGCGGCGGTACTAACCGCTTCAAGTTCTAAGGGTATTTCTCAGCCCGCCCTTCGGCGTGCACCCCTCTCGAGTTTGAGTTGCCGCAAAGTTACAAAATTCATTTTTAAATTCAAAATTTTATGTCAATGACTCTCTCATAAAAACTCATAAAAAATCAGCACGGCGGCAGAATGCTCAAGCGCATCCTGCCGCCGTGGCCAATAAGATAATATGTTACCGCTATTCTATGCGGCGGAAAATATCGAGTATGGTATCGCCCAGGCCTATTGTATACCCCTGGCTGATGAATACCACACGGTTGAATGTGTCGGCAATGATAAACAGAGGCAGGTTGTCGACAGGCACATCGAGTGCATCGGACAACTCCCGGCTTATATTACCGTCAATGTCGCAGCCGAATACTATGTTCGATGGCAAAGCCGGAAATTTGCCTGCATCGAAGCGCGAAGCCTCGGCTTTGTCGCCGAACAGCATCATCACTTTCATGCCACGGCTTTCGAACTCCTCGCGGCGTGTGGCAATGTCGTTCAGCACGTGTGCCGAAGGCTCGTGGTTGGGCTTGATGAGGCCAAGCACATAATAGCCGCGGCCGGTGGTCGAAAGCAGGCTCCGGTCTGTACCGTCGGCAAGGTTGTGGTAGAGGTTCTCGGAGTTGAACGATCCCAGCACCTGCACGGCAGTAGTATCCTGCCGTATCGACATGTCCACACGGACAGTATCGCCCGGAGTCACAGTAAAGAACTGCGAACGTGCCAGAACCGCACCGCTGGCCAGGCGCTGCCCGGTGGTGAGCAGATAATCTCCGGCGTCGAGTGTCAGCAGGCCGCCGGGTGCAATTTCGGAAATAGGTGCGAATTCGGGGAATTCAAGCAGGCGCGGATAGCCCGATTCAATTTTGGAAATAGAGAAGTGCGAGTAATAGGCCGGTTGGTCGATGCGTCCGCTCTTGTGGTAGCGGATGTCGGCCACGCCGGCAGGAGGTGCCACAGCCTCAGCCACCGGGCCAAACTGAACATCGGTCCAGCCGCTGTTTTCATCGGAGGCATATTGTGTCTTGCCGGTCACAGGGTCGATACGCGAGGGGAATCCGGCGGTGCGGGCCGCGGCCACAAAAAATATGCTTCTCGACAGCGGATCGGCCATACGCTGCTCATATACAGCCTGCGGGCTCATGCGCAGCTTAAGCGGATTCCATACATTGTCTACAGCTATGCTGTCGCTCACCCATTGCACCAACTGCTGCGGAGTGGCGAAACGGCCATTGCCGAACGCCTGCCTCAGGAAGTGTTTGTAGGGTGTGAGCATTTCGTTCTCCACTCTGGGGTTTAGTACATAGCGTGTATAGAACTGCGATTGCTCAGGAGCACCGTAGCTGTAGTGGTCGTACAGCACCCGTGCAGGTACGTCGCGGAGATCTTTGGCGCTCATTGCCTGCAGCATATCGAGGGCCAGAGTCTTGTCGGCAACATCTTTGTCGGCCAGGAAATTTTCTATTACCGCATGGTTGCCGCGCGAACCGATAAGTACAGCCTCTACTCGCGCCGGGGCTGCTCCTATACGTTTTGCCAGCGCTGCCGCAGAAGCCTCGGTGGCGAAGGTGGCCTCATAGGCTCCACGCACCGAATCCTCGTATTGCTTGCGGCGGTCGTTCTCGGCGGTCTGGGCCGCTGTGGGCCGTGGCAACGACGCGCTCTGAGGCGGCGGCACTATGTCGAAGTCGAAACTGCCGCAGAATCCCGGAGCCTTGTCGAGTACTATCACAGCAGTATCGGCTGCGGCTGCGTTTACTTTCGCAAAGCCGTATTCATTGCCCTTGGAAGCCCACACCATCAAATCACCAAGGCCAGATGTAAGCGAGCTTATACCATCGGCGCCGGTGGTCTTCACCGCTGCCGAAAAGTACTCGGCATAGTTGTAAACTCCAAAGGCTACACGGGCACCCTCTACACTGCGGCCCGACTTGTCGACCACCTTTACCACGGCAGGCTCCACAGGGGCATATTTTGAGGTCACGTTTATGACTGTGGCTGTTGGCTGGCGCTCAAGCACCTCCTCCGGACCATCGTAGCGGCCGAACACCTTTGTATTCATAAGCATGCCGCGCGAAGCAGGAGCGTTGAACCAGCCCAGGTCAAGTATAGGCTCCGGCTCGCAGGCGCCCAGGAAATACCAGCGGCCATCGGCCCAGGCCTCCACCCAGGCATGGTTATCATCGGTATGCGCCCAGCGGGGGGTATACACCTGGCGGGCTGGGATTCCCACCGAACGCAGGGCGGCTACGGTAAAGGTCGATTCCTCGCCGCAGCGGCCAAGGGCTGTGCGCACTGTGGCCAGCGGCGACGATGTCCGGGCGTCGGAGGGCTGGTAGGCAACCTTCTCGTGGCACCAGTGGTTCACTTCCAGAATGGCGTCTTTCATCGACAGGTTCTTTACTCTGTCGCGCAATTCCTCGTAGAATACCATGCGGCTCGAATCAAGGTCTTCGTTGTTCACGCGCACGGGCAACACAAAGTGCATGAACTCGCGTTCGGGCACCAACTTGCCCCAGGGCATTTCTCTGCGGGCCTTAAGCGAGGCTCGCACATTTTCAAGATAGAAGCGGGCGTCGTGGCAGGCTATGTCGGGGAAAGGCATGTACGAGTACAGGAACTCCATGGCGCGGCGTTCGTCGGCATTCATGGCTCCGGCATCGTCCATCAGTGCCATATGTGCGTGGCATGGAATGGCGCTAAGGCGGTCGGTATAGTCCGAGGCATTCAGTGGCAGCACCGCTGCCGAAGCCAGCAGTGCCAATGCTATATGTTTCATATTTTTACTGTTTTCATGGCATTTACAATATCGCGCACCACAGCGGCCGAAGTTGTGGCACGTATGTATTCATCGCTCTCGGGCGCTCCCATGCTCACACCGTCCACACGGTATTGCATCAGGCTCTTCACCTGCGTGCGCGCCGAGGCATGAAGCTCGCTAACTCCGCTGCGGCTTATAATCATGGCGGCATTCTGCGGATTCACTCCTCCGCCGGCAAGTATGGTTATACGGCCGCGGCTCTGCTCCACAAGCCGGCGCAGCAGGTCAGTGCCGTCGAGGGCTGATGCGGCCTGCCCTGAGGTAAGTATGCGTGTGAAGCCCAGCTCTATAAGCTGTTCCATAGCCTGCAGAGGGCCGCGGCATACGTCAAAGGCGCGGTGAAATGTCAGTTCGGTGCCGTGGCACACATCGGCCAGGGCACGGCAGAAGTCAGTGTCGATACTTCCGTCGGCCAGCAAGGCTCCGCATACCACCGCATTCACGCCCATACTGGAGAGCATTTCGGCATCGCGCAGCATCATGGCTTTTTCGTCGTCGGAGTATAGGAAGTCGCCGCTGCGGGCACGCACAAGTACATTCACTTTTATATTGTGGCGCATGGCGGCCTCGACCATGGCTGCCGACGGCGTAAAGCCGCCTTCGCCCAGGCCTACACAAAGTTCCACTCGTCCGGCACCGCCTTCTGCGGCGGCTGCCACGCTTCCAAGGTCGCCGCAGCAGACCTCAAGTATAGTATCAGTCATTGAGTTCAAGTTCGATTATATGGTCAATAGCATCGGGCACTTGTCCCAGATGCAGTATCACGCCGCCGTCTTTTACCTTGGAGAATTTCAGTTTCTCGCGGCTGTCGAATTCACGCGCGCTTTTTATTTTCAGATTCACGGGCACGAATATGTCGGGCTTGTCGGCAGTCATCACATGCACAAACAGGCGGTTTCCCTTGCGTGTGGCTGTACCCCAGCTCTGGGCTGCAAAGGGGCTGCCCTCGGTGCCGTAGATAGTTTCACCGTACTTGCGCATCCAGCAGCCTATGTCTTTGAGGCGCTCCAGGGCGGCGGCCGGCAATTGTCCGTCGGGCTGCGGGCCTATGTTCAGCAACAGGTTTGCGCCCATGCCGGCAGTGCCTACCAAATAGCGTATGAGAGTGGGGGTGTCTTTGTAATTGGTGTCGATAAGTTTGTAGCCCCACATGCCGTTCATGGTCTGGCAGGTTTCGAGAGGCAACGCCGATATATCCTGACCTGACAGTCCGGCAGTGTTCTGTCCCGGTAGGTCGCGCTCGAATATCTGTATGTCTTCGCCGGGGAAGGGGTTCTGATGATGGTTGTTGCCTACCAGACAGCCGGGCTGCAGGCGATGTATCATTGCGTACTGCTCATCGAGCTGCCAGTTGAAGGGTTCCGGGTCTTCATCGTGGTCCCACCAGCCGTCGAACCATATAGCGCGTATAGGGCCGTAGTTGGTCAGCAGTTCAGTGAGCTGGCGGTTCATAAAACCGTAGTATCCGGGCCAGTCGGAGTAAGTGGAGTCACGTCCGGTACTATGGCCTGTGCGGCCCTGCGGATAGTCCTGGCGCCCCCAGTCGAGGTGCGAGTAGTACAGGTGCAGTTTAAGATCGTTGTTCTGACATGCCTTTGAAAGCTCTTTAATTACATCGCGTTTGAACGGCGTGGCATCGACAATGTTATAGTCCGATTCGGCTGTATGGTACATCGAGAATCCGTCGTGATGGCGCGATGTAAAACATACGTATCTTGCACCGGAGTCACGTATGGCTCCGGCCCACTCGTCGGCATTGAATTTTATAGGATAGAAGGCACTTGCGGCCTTGGAGTACTCGCTGTGCAGCGGTCCGTAATTAAGATACCATTCGCCCTGGCCGTACATACTGTATATGCCCCAGTGAATGAATATGCCGAAACGGTCGGCGGCAAATTCGCGACGGCTCTGAATCACCTCTTCCGAGGGTGTGTATTCGCCCGCATAGGGATTGAAGCTGGCGGCTTGCATTCCTGAGGCAGCGGCAAGCAAAAGCGATATTGGCAAAATGTGTTTGGTCATGGTTCGTTTTTTGTAGTTTATTCGGCAAAGATAAGCAAAATTTTTCTGAAATTCCCTATTGTTAATGTCGATGTTTTTTCATAATTTTGTATTCTATGACCGCAATGAAAAGTAAAATCATAAATATGTTGCTATTGGTATGTATGGCCACAGGATTCACCGGCTGCAACAACGATATTTTCGTGGAGCGCATACCCGATTTCAACAACAGCATCGAACTGACTGTAAACAAGCCGTGTACGGTAGCCATACCGTTCGACGGGCTGCAGGCGGTTTATGTATCATGTGATGGCGACTATTATACATATATTGAATATTACGACCGCGACGGCAATCGCCTTGACGATTTTCCTTTAATCAGCAATGTGGCACGGGTGGTGTATGGCTCACCGCGATTCATGCTCGAAGCCTTTGTAAATGGTGGCGACATAACATTCTGCCTGGTCGACAACACCTACGAGAAGGCTCTGCCTGTAAGCGTAGTGTTCGACTACGGCCACACCTCGGCCTGTATGGACGTTGTCCTTGAGCCGGGCGAGCCGCTCGCCACCGAGATTTACTACACGATGGATGATGCTACGCGCTACACCACCGAACGGCATTCGAATGTCACGAAGTTTACCAATAATGGTCCGGCCACACAGTTTGTAGGCTATCGCCCGTATGGCGACTATCGCACAGAGATACTGATGACAAGCGAGATACCATGGATCAAAGGCACAACGATAGAATGTCCGGTTCCGGAGTATTCCGGCGGATTATGGGCAGTGTCGGCCAAACCCGCCCGACTGCAGTTGGATTCTCATGCTTATTTCATTGCCGACGGCACCGATATAGAACTGACAGTGGAGGTGCCGCCCTACTCCACAGCCGAGATAAGGTCGACCATAATTTTCACCTGCATCGAAACGCCTTTTATTGGCTATACCGAACAGCCCAACTCCGGCTTGAGCTATTATTTCGATGGCAACTGCAAAGTGTCCCAACCTATAAATTATACCGTAGATGTTGAAATTATTTAGACTGTCTGCCGCAGTAGCCGCCGCAACCATCGGAGCGGGCATGCAGGCCCATGCGGCCGCCGACTCCATTCCTGACGGCTTTGCGCGCCCCCTGCACACCGGACTCGGCATTGATGCCGGATTTTCTGTGTTGATGCCTACCAACAACTATCTGGACGGTAACAACATCTACCAACAGCGCGGCGGCACGGTCTTCACCCCCGGTTTGCGCCTGGAACTGCGCTTCGACCCCTACAGCCGTCAAGGCATGCTCTATCACGGTCTGTACCAGGGTGTAGCCATAAGCGCCGACCTTAACAACCGCTACAATATTCTGGGACGACCGGTGTCGGCATTTGTATTTCAGGGAGCGCCTATTGCTCACTTGGCACAGCGCTTATGGCTGGGATACGAATGGCAATTCGGCGCCGCCTTCGGCTGGAAACATTACAATGAAGTAACCATGCCCGACAATGTGGCGCTATCTACATCCACAACCGCCCATATAGGGCTGAATCTGACTCTGAACTACCGTGTGGCCGAAAGTACCACACTTAGACTCAGCATGGGCGGCCGCCACTTCTCCAACGGCAACACCGAGTGGCCCAATGCCGGAGTAAACACTCTGGGAGTAAGCCTCGGCATTGTATATTCTCTTGGCGGCTGCCAAAGCGAGCCACAGGCACCGGAACAACTTAGCCGCGAGGCCGACCGGGGCCGCTGGTCATACGATATAGTCGGCTACGGAGCATGGCGAAAGTGCGTTATCGGCACCGGCAACTCTCAGGAACTGGTGCCCGGACATTTCGCCGTGACAGGGCTGCAGTTCTCACCCCTGCGACACCTCAACCGTTGGGTAGCCGTAGGCCCCTCGCTCGACCTGCAGTGGGACGAAGGCGCCAACCTGGATTCAAACCGGGTGGAAGGTGCTTACGGCGACAATATGTTTTTCTACCGCCCCTCGTTCGGCAGCCAGCTCAGCGCAGGTATCTCGGCCCATGCCGAACTCACAATGCCCATATTCAGTGTCAACGCCGGCCTGGGCTACGACTTTATAAAGCCAGCAGGCAATAAGCGCTTCTACCAGTCGCTGACGCTCAAAGCCTTTGTGTGGCGCGGCATATTTCTTAATGTGGGCTACCGCTTGGGCGAATTCAAGACACCGCAGAACCTTATGCTCGGCCTCGGCATACGGCTGTAGCCGCCCCGCTTGTTGACTCTACAGCTTGTTGACTCTACAAAAAACATTTGGCAGAGTGAAAAAAAATCGCTAACTTTGCAGTCGCTTTATGAAATCCCGCGTGTGATGGGAAATTAAGAGCAAACTTAATTTTGAGTAACACATTTTAAATCAGGAAAAAGCAATGAAAACTTTCCAACTCGCAGCCGAGCCCCGTACCGACCTCGGCAAGAAAGCCACCAAGGCTCTCCGCAAAGACGGTAAAATTCCCGTAGTGCTCAACGGCGGCGAAGTATTCGACCTCCCCTTCAACGGCGAACTCAAAGCCGGCGAAAAGCTGGTTGAAATCGGTAACGGTAAAGGCCTTATCACTACCGACCTCGTAGTAAGCAACGAAGATGTACGCAAGCTCATCTATACCCCCGACATCTTTGCTGTAGAACTCGACTTCAACGGTCAGAAGCGTATGGCCGTGCTCAAGGACATTCAGTTCCACCCCGTAAAAGATGCAGTTCTTCACCTCGACTTCCTCGAAGTAAACGACAATAAACCCGTGGTAATCGAAGTTCCCGTAAAACTCGAAGGCCACGCCGAAGGTGTAAAAGCCGGTGGTAAGCTCGCACTCTCGATGAAGAAACTCAAGGTAAAAGCCATCTATACCGACGTGCCCGAACGCCTCGTTATCAACGTTGACAACCTCGGCCTGGGCAAGACTCTGCAGGTAGGCGAACTGAACTTCGACAATCTCGAACTCGTAAACGCCAAGAACGCTGTTGTCTGCGCCGTTCAGCTCACCCGCGCCGCCCGTGGTGCCGCTGCAGCTGCTGCCGCCGCCGGCAAGTAATCACCATCATTACCTCCAAAGCTCCGCAATTATGAAATACCTTATTGTGGGCTTGGGCAATATCGGTGACGAATACCGCAACACCCGCCATAACATCGGGTTTATGATATTGGATGCCTTAGCCGAGGCATCCAATATTTCTTTTAGCACCGAGCGTTATGGCGACGTGGCACGTATGCGTCTGAAAAACAAACAGCTGGTTTTGCTCAAACCCTCCACATACATGAACCTCAGCGGCAATGCCGTAAGATACTGGAAAGAAAAAGAAGGCATCGCCACTGACCATATCCTGGTGCTGGTCGACGACATAGCCCTGCCTTTCGGAGCCATAAGGCTCAAGCCGTCGGGCAGCGACGCCGGGCACAACGGACTCAAAAATATAGCGCAGATGCTCGGCACCCAGGCATATCCGCGCCTGCGTTTCGGCATTGGCAACGACTACGCCCGAGGCTGCCAGGTTGACTATGTACTGGGCAACTTCACCCTCGATCAGCGGCAGCAGATGCCCGTACGCATAGGCCATGCCATTGACGCAATGAAAGAATTTGTGCTCGCAGGTATTGGCAACGCTATGTGTAAATTCAACAACAAATGACAGTTTCGCTCATCATATCTACCTACAACAGCAGTGCTACTCTGGCCGTATGCCTCGACTCGGTGCTCCAGCAGACCCGTATACCCGACGAAATCATAATCGGCGACGACGGCTCCACCGATGACACCGCCATGCTGATTGAGGACTTTGCTAAGCGTTGCCCGGTGCCGGTAGTGCATCTGTGGCAACCCGACGAGGGCTTCCGCCTTGCCATGATGCGCAACAAATGTATAGCCCACAGCTCTTGCGATTATATCATCCAGATTGACGGCGATGTAATCCTCTCGCGCCATTTTATTGCCGACCACTGCGCCACCGCCCTGCCCGGACATTATATCAAAGGATCGCGTCTGAGGCTGAACCACACCGCTTCCGAGCGTATACGAAGCCGACGACACTACTGCCGCTGGTACTGGCCCCTGTCGACCTCGCTGCTCAAAGACCGCGAGAAAGCCATTCGACTGCCCCGACTGCTGACAGTAGGTCTGTCGCACCGCTATCGTTCATCCGGCACAGGTCTTGGCGCAAATATGTCGTTCTGGCGCAGCGACCTGCTGGCAATCAACGGCTACGACCTCCATTTCGAAGGCTGGGGCTGCGAGGATACTGACTTGGAATTGCGTTTGCAAGCCAATGGAGTAAAGACATTCAAGCTCTTCCGCAGCGGACTGGTGCGCCATCTTTGGCATCGCGAGAAAGTAAACCCGCATCTGCCGGAGGCTTACCAATATATGAACGACAAATTAAGCCGCGGCGAGATTGTAGCCGTACAAGGAATAAGACAATGCCAACAGAAGTAAGAATCGACAAATGGCTATGGGCCGTGCGCGTGTTCAAGACCCGCACCATAGCTACCGAAGCCTGCAAAAAAGGCCGTGTAAGCGTAGGTGTCGACAATTCGACGCCAATCAAACCCTCGCGAACCATAAAGGTGGGCGATGTGGTTAATGTGCGCAAGCCACCGGTGACATACTCCTTCCGCGTTCTGGCGCTTACCGAAAACCGACTCGGGGCCAGACTGGTGCCGGAGTACATGGAAAATATAACTCCGCAGAGCCAGCTCGACCTGCTCGAAGTTGTGAAGATATCCGGATTCATCGACAGACGGAAGGGACTCGGACGTCCCACCAAGCGCGAGGGCCGCGAACTGAGCAAATTCACCTCCGACATATCCGACGGCTGGGACTTCGACTTCGATTTCGACGACGAGGACGACGAGGATTAGTATAGTTTCGCACAAAACCGGCGAATTATTTGTTGGAATAACATTAATTCACTACATTTGCCAATATGAAACAGACTAATCCGAAATCGCTGTGGCTCGTTATGCTCACAGCCACACTGATGCTTACACTGCAAAGCTGCGACAACGACGAACCGTACTATGGCGAAAGCAGCTGGTTCGCTGGGCGCGCTTTCGCTGCCTACGCGCATGCGGGAGCATATAACGACCTGTGGGTGATTGACTTCTACTGGAACGGCGAATTTCTTATATCGCCGTGCGACCCCGACGGCAATGCCATTCCGGGCCTTGAAACCTACGAAGGCACATACTCGGTAAACTACGACCTCGGACGTATATACCTCAGCTATTACGGATATTCCATGAACTCGGTATGGACCTTCCGCTGGTGGGACCAGTACGACCCCTACACCGGCACTTATCCCGATATGGAAATCTACACAGCCCCGGGCAGAGGACCGCTCGACAATCTAACTTTCACTCCATTCCCCCTGTAGACCAATGTCCGATAGAATCTCTCTCCCGCTGCGCTCCGACGGTACCGAAGCCTTCATAGCTCCCGAAATTCGGCAGATTGTAATAATAGGTGCAAACGGCTCCGGAAAATCACGATTCGCAAACCGTCTTATCGACGACCTGGGCCAAAAAGCATTCCGCATTTCGGCCCTTGAGGCTCTGTACGGCAAACGACGCCAGAGCACGGCTCCGTCGGTCGATACCATATTCGAGCAGTACGGCCTGCAGGACCAGGACGGTAGCCAGTTCGAACGCGTTCTCGCCATGCTGATGCACGACGAGATGGTGAACCTGATAGGCTACAAACTGGCTTTGGCCGAACACCCCGACCGGACCCGCCTGCGCTCCACCCGCCTCGACCGCGTTATCAGCCTGTGGCAGGAGGTGTTTCCGGGCAACCGTGTGCTTATCGAAAGCGGAAAGGTGCTGTTCGCCCGTGGCCTCGACAACAGCGCTTACTCGGCCGTGCGGCTCAGCGACGGCGAACGCGCCGTTCTCTTCTATGCCGGCGCCATACTCTATGCGCCCGCCGACAGTATGATTATTGTCGACTCGCCCGAAATATTCCTGCATCCGTCTATGATTCAGTCGCTGTGGAACCGCCTCGAAATGCTGCGCCCCGACTGCCGCTTCGCCTACACCACTCACGACCTGGAATTTGCCTCGACCCGCGCGGGAGCACAGGTAATATGGGTGCGCGACTACGATGCCGCGCTGCAGAAATGGGACTACATGCTGCTGCCGCCCGACTCGCCTCTGACCGACGACATGTACCGGGCTCTTATCGGTGCCCGCAAGCCGGTGATGTTTATCGAGGGCGACGGCGTACATAGCATCGACTCCAAGCTATATCCACTTATATTCCAGGACTATAGCGTAAAGTCGCTGGGCAGCTGCAACAAAGTAATCGAGGCCACCCGCACATTCAACGACCTCAACGCCATGCACCACAACGATGCCGTTGGAATTGTAGACCGCGACCGACGCGACGAACGCGAAGTGGCATACCTGCGACGCAAGCGCGTGATGGTGCCGGATGTTGCCGAAATCGAAAACATACTCATGCTCGAGGAGATTGTCCGCGCGGTAGCCCGCTACTGCAAACACAATCCCGACAAAGTTTTTGCCAAAGTAAAACACAGCATACTCCTCCAGTTCAAGACCGATCTTCACAAACAGGCCTTGCAGCACACGCGGCACCGGGTAAAACAGACTGTGGAGTACCGCATCGACGGCCGATTTACAAACATAGGCCAGCTCGAAAGCCACATGGACGCTCTTAAACGCGAGATAAATCCGCGTGGACTGTACGAAAACTTCTGCCGCGAGTTCAAGCGCTACCTCAACGAAAGCGATTACCGCAGCGTGCTGCGGGTGTACAACCAGAAATCCATGATTCCTGCCAGCAACGTGGCCGGTATGTGCGGCCTGTCGGGCAAAGACCAGTATATTTCGGTGATACTCGAGATTCTGCGCGGCAAAAGCGCCGAAGCCGACGAGATACGCAGAGCCGTAACCGCCTGCTTCGGACTGTAGTGAGTGCAGACCACTTCAATCTCCGCCGTGTAATACACTCTAACGGCTAACGGCATCCGACACATATTCATTTTCATCAGCAAATAATATCATTATGCTCTAATTTGCCCAGGTAAAAAAAATGTGTTAATTTTGCAGTGGAATCCGACAATACACTGACAGTTACAATGAAAATCATCGCAGAAAGCAGCAGTACACGCACCGAATGGTCACTCGTTGATGGTGACCGCATTGTCGAACACGCCTTTACCACCGGTCTGAACCCATACTTTCAGTCGCGACGCGAAATTTCGCACAGCATCCGCCTTGAATTGCCGGAGGCCTTTTTCCGCCGCCGCTGGGACCATGTGTACTTCTACGGCGCCGGTTGCGCCACTACCGAAAAATGCAAGATTATCGAGTCGTCGCTGGTAGCTCAGTTCAAAACTCCGGTGACAGTTCAGAGCGACCTTCTGGGAGCCGCCCGCGGCCTGCTTGTGCGCGAGCCCGGCTTGGCATGCATCATAGGCACCGGTTCGAACTCATGCTTTTACGATGGTGAGGAAATAATCAAGAACGTAAGCCCGCTCGGCTTTATCCTGGGCGACGAAGGCTCGGGGGCGTATATGGGCAAAATACTTGTGGCCGATGTCCTCAAGGGACTGGCTCCGACAGCCCTGACCGATGAATTCTACGAACACTTCAACGTAAGCCACAACCTGCTTATGGACGATGTGTACACCAACTCGCTGCCCAACCGCGCCCTGGCCCGCTACGCCACTTTTCTGATGCAGCACGTACACGAGCAGTACGTACACGACCTGGTGTACGATGCTTTCAGCCGCTTTTTCTGCCGCAATATCATAGCCTACGACTATAAATCGTATCCGATAAACTTTGTAGGCTCAGTGGCAGTGAATTTCCGCGACATACTTACCCGTGCGGCCAACGATTTCGGCGCTGCCGTAGGCAAAGTCATACGCTATTCAATGCCGGGCCTGATAGAGTTTCATAAAAACGACTAATCGCCTTCGACACTCCTCTGTGCCTCGTCGGCGTTGACACTATCGGCTATCTCGCCCAATCTGGCATCGTAATAACGCGAGTTCGGGATAAGAACTTTATGATTTTCAACCAAGCAAAAGACAACATAGAGTATTGGGCGGCCTTTCAAGGTCGCCTGATTTATTTGTACAGTTTGGTGTTGTTAATCCCAGAGGACAAGCTGCCCGTT